>JBLMWY010000177.1:0-5273 GCA_050257475.1 Bdellovibrio bacteriovorus | reverse complement strand
TGGCCAGCTCGTTAGCCATTGTTTTTTCCAGAATTTAAGAGTTACATCGGGCGCTTATGCAGCCCGCGGCCGACCCTCGTCCCGGGCGGACCTAGGGACGGCTCCCTGTGAATGGTTCGGCAGCCTCCCAGCCCCGCGGGTCAGCCGGCAGTGGTAACCAAGGCCGCGCGCTAACCCGATCCTCGGTGGGCCCGGGCACCCCTCTGCGGCCGTCCCGGGGATGATTTCCGGGTGCTTGCGCCGAAGGGGCAAGTGTGTATTATTCGGCGCAGCTTCCGAGCCGTATCTTCTTATGGTGCCATTGAGCCAACAGGTACTGCGAACGGATTTGGCGGGCATGCCCTTGGAATGGGTGGACTATCGCGCCGCCGCCCGCCTCTACGCCCTTGAGCAGGTCGCCTACGCCTGCGGTGACACGCTCTTTCGGCTGCGCGGCGGTATCAACGCCCGATCCCAGCGCCCCAGCCAGCTCCAGATCCACTCGATCATCGCCACCCACGGCGCGCATCACGCCCTGAGCAAGCTTCACGACGACTACGCACCGCCGCTCTCGAACCGCACGCTCTTCCAGCGGGACAATCACCTGTGCCTGTACTGTGGGCACCAGTTCTCCGGGCGTCACCTGTCCCGCGACCATGTGCGCCCCACCAGCAAGGGGGGCGGCGACACCTGGAACAACGTGGTCACCGCCTGCATCCGCTGCAACAACTTCAAGGCCGGCCGCACGCCGGAGGATGCCGGCCTGGAGCTCCTGGCCGTCCCCTTTACCCCCACCCATGCGGAGTACATCTACCTGATGGGACGCAACGTGCTGGCCGACCAGATGGAGTTCCTGCGGGCCCACTTCCCCCGCACCAGCCCGCTACACCGGCGGATCGGAGCCAGGTAGCCCGCCAGTGACCGATTGGGAGGCGGTGGGGCGCCACATTGCGGCGGTCACCGGCCGCGCCTTCGCGCCCCGCACCCATAGGGCCGTCGGGGGCGGCTGCATCAACAGCGCGGCCATCCTGAGCGACGGCGACCGCGAATTCTTCGTCAAGTGCAATCGCGCCTCCCGGCTCGATATGTTCGAGGCCGAGGCCGATGGGCTCGCGGGGCTCGCGGCCGCCGGAGCCATCCGGGTGCCCGAGCCCATCTGCTGGGGCGCGACGGGGCAGTCGAGCTACCTGGTCCTCGAGCGGCTCGATCTTGAGGGGAGGACCGATGGGTCCACGATGGGGCGCCACTTGGCCGCGCTCCATCGCACGGTTGGCGCGGGCTTCGGCTGGCGGCGCGATAACTACATTGGGGCCACATCCCAGCCGAACCCCCAGTCCGGCGACTGGATCGCCTTCTTCCGCGACCAGCGCCTGGGCTATCAGCTCGCCCTGGCCGCTCGCAACGGTCACGCCCGCACCTTGGCGGCCCCGGGTGAGCGACTGATGGCGGGCCTCCCTGCCCTCCTCGACCATGGGCCCGTCCCGTCCCTGCTCCACGGGGACCTCTGGACCGGCAACCTGGGATACCTGCCCGACGGCACGCCCGCCGTCTTCGACCCGGCGGTCTACTATGGCGACCGGGAGGCAGACGTGGCGATGAGCGAGCTCTTTGGCGGCTTCGGCCGCGACTTCTATGCCGCCTACCGTGAGGCCTGGCCCCTGGATCCCGGCTATGTCACCCGCAAGACCCTCTACAACCTCTACCACATCCTGAACCACCTGAACCTGTTCGGAGGGGGTTACCTGGGGCAGGCCCGCGCCATGATCGATCGGCTCCTCGCGGAGATCCGCTGAACCCGGTAGTGACCCCGATGACCGGGTGGCCATGGGCGGGCCCGGATCGCGCCCGCACACCACCGCGCCGCGAGGTGACATCGATGATGACCGTTGTGTTAAAAAGGCGGCCGCCCGACTCGTGACCCCCACGGCCCACGTTTGCGCTACACCGACCCCTTTTTTCATATGCCACGGGAACTTCTGATCCTCCGCCACGCCAAGTCGGACTGGAGTTCCGGTGCCCAGGCCGATTTCGACCGTCCCTTGAGCCGTCGCGGCAAGCACGACGCCCCGCGGGTAGGGCCCTGGCTCTATCGCGAGGGTCTGGTGCCTGATCATGTGGTCAGCTCGCCCGCGGAGCGGGCACGTCAGACCACGCTGAAGGTGTGCAAGGGCCTGGACATCGGCAAGAAGCGCATCGTCTGGGAACCGGACCTCTACGAGGCCTCGGTCTCCGATCTGTTGGCCGCCCTGGCGCGCTGTCCCAGCGACGCGGCGACGGTGCTGCTCGTCGGCCACAACCCGGGGCTGGAGGAGCTGGTGCAGCACCTGGTGGGAGACGACCTGGAGATGCCGGCGGACGGCAAGCTGCTGCCCACCGCGGCCCTCGCCCGCCTGGAGATGCCCGAGGACTGGGGTCATCTGGATCGGGGCTGCGCCCAATTGATCTCAGTCTGCCGGCCCAAGGGACTTTAGGTAGCACCGAGGGCCGAGCGCCAAGGGCCGAGCACAGGGGGGCGGGACAAGCGAAGCGGCTCCACCGCGACGCCGCAGGTGGGGCCGTCGCGAAGCTCCTTGATCCACCTGACACAATTACAGGTCTCATCCGCAGGTTCCCGTATTCGCGTTTATTTGCGTTCATTCGCGGACAAATGCACCCTCGAGCTTCATCCACCGCAACCGGCGCGCCTTGACCCCTAACCCGAGCTTCCCCGATTTCACCCGTGCCCGCGTGCTGGTAGCGGGCGACCTGATGCTCGACCGTTACTGGAGCGGGACGACCCGGCGCATCTCGCCGGAGGCCCCCGTCCCCGTGGTCCAGGTCGCCAACGTCGAGGACCGCCCCGGCGGGGCCGCCAACGTCGCGCTCAACCTGGCGGCCCTGGGCTGCCGAACCCTGGTCGCCGGGGTCACGGGGGACGACGAGGCCGCCGACATCCTGGCGGTCCGGCTCGCCGATGCGGGCATCGAGACCCGGCTGCTGCGACGGCGCGGACTACCGACCATCACCAAGCTGCGGGTCCTCGCCCACCATCAGCAGTTGATTCGCCTGGACTTCGAGCAATCCATGGCGCCTCAGGGGGAGGATCCCCTCCCTGATCTGATCGCTGCCCTGCTGGATCGGGTGGACCTCCTGGTCCTTTCAGACTACGCCAAGGGCACCCTGGCCGATCCCCGCCCCCTGATCGCCGCCGCCCGCGCTCGCGGCAAGCCGGTGCTGGTGGACCCCAAGGGCCGTGACTTCGCCCGCTATCGGGGCTCCACCCTCCTCACCCCAAACCGCTCCGAGCTCGAGGAGGTGGTGGGTCCAATGGAGAACGACACCGCATTGATCGAGAAGGGCCAGCGGCTGCGGGCCGAGCTTGGACTCGACGCCCTGTTGGTCACCCTCGGCGAGCGCGGCATGCTGCTCCTGCGGGATGGGGCCACACCCGAGGAGGCGGCGCTGCATCTGCCCACCCGGGCGCGGGAGGTCTACGACGTGACCGGCGCCGGCGACACGGTGATCGCCACCCTTGCCGCCGCCCTGGCCGCCGGGACGGAGCTCGCCGAGGCCTGCACCCTGGCCAACTGTGCCGCGGGCCTCGCCGTGGGCAAGCTCGGCACCGCCACCGTCAGCCCCCGGGAGCTGGAACGGTCCCGCCTGGGGAGCGAGTGGCACACCATCCTGGATCCGGAGGCCCTGGTGGCGGCGGTGGCCGAGGCCCGGGCCCAGGGGGAGCGGGTGGTCATGACCAATGGCTGCTTCGACATTCTCCACCAGGGCCATGTGGCCTATCTCCAGCAGGCACGCCGCCTGGGGGACCGCCTGGTGGTGGCGGTCAATGACGACGATTCCGTGCGCCGCCTTAAGGGACCGGACAGGCCGATCAATGGGGTCGAGAGCCGCATGGCCGTGCTGGCCGGGCTGGCCTCGGTGGACTGGGTCTGTGCCTTCGGCGAGGACACCCCGCAAGACCTCATCTGCCGGGTGAGTCCCGACATCCTGGTCAAGGGCGGAGACTACCGCCCGGACCAGATCGCCGGGGCCGACTGCGTGCGCCGCGCGGGCGGCGAGGTGCGGGTGCTGCCCTTCCTGCATGGACACTCCACCAGCCGGATCATTGGGGACATGAAGAGAGTGGCGAGTAGCGAGGGCCTAGGGCCCAGGGCCGAGGGCCAGGGGTCCTAGCCCAGCGCATCCAGCCCTTTGCCCGAGTGCCGTCATGCGGGTCTACGGCATCGACTTCACGAGCCGGCCCAGCCGCCGCAAGCCCCTCACCTGTCTGGAGTGCGCGCTGGAAGGCAGGCACTTGCGCGCGGGACCGCTGAGCCTCTGGCAGGACTTCGCCGACTTCGAGGACGCATTGCGCCGGCCAGGGCCCTGGATCGCCGCGATCGACTTCCCCTTCGGACAGCCACGGCGCTTCATCGAGACCATCGGCTGGCCCCTGAGCTGGGCCGAGTACGTCGATCATGCCCACTCACTCGGCCGCCAGGGATTTCGGACCGCGCTCGATGCCTACCGCAAGAACCAACCGCCGGGCGACAAGGAGCACCGCCGCACAACGGACATCGCCGCCGGCTCCATCAGCCCCCAGAAGCTCTACGGGACCCCGGTCGGGCTCATGTTCTTCGAGGGCGCGTCCCGCCTGCGCACGGCCGGCGTCACCATCCCCGGACTACAGGACGGCGATCCGGATCGGATCGTGGTCGAGGCCTATCCGGGCGTGCTCGCCCGCGCCCTGATCGGGAGGCGGGGCTACAAGCAGGACTCCAAGGCCAAACAGACCCAAGCACAGCACCAGGCTCGAAAGGCCCTGCTCAGGGTCATCACGCAAGGCGCCATCCAGCCAACCCACGGCATCACCGTCGCTGCCCCGGACCGCCTGGCCGACGACCCGGGCGCGGATCACCTGGACGCCCTGCTCTGCGCCATCCAGGCCGCCTGGGCCTGGACCCGACGAGCCCAGGGGTTCGGGGCACCAGACGGCTCGGCCCCCCTGGAGGGCTGGATTGCCGATCCGGGACTTGTCCCAAGCGCCTCCTCCAGGGTCTGGAAGTCGTCCAGGCGCTTTATGAAGACGAGATAGGTGATCTGCTCGATGACCGAGAGGGGGGTTGGAGACCCCGCCGGACCGGAAGGGGTCCCAGATACGGTCCACCTGATTGCGGATTTCACCGGTGAGCATGGGCTTGGGTTTCCTTAGGGTCGGGTGCGATGCGAGGGTCCGGGCACCCGCGTCGAGGCGCGAGCGTCGTTGTCGGGCTGAAGCCCCACCCTCGGAACCCACGGGTGGCCTTGGAGTCGCGGGGGGG
>JBLMWY010000176.1:0-6488 GCA_050257475.1 Bdellovibrio bacteriovorus | reverse complement strand
GTGTTCAGGGCGTATGGCCAGGCTTGCTTTATGGCTCAGAATCTAGAGGGAGCACTCCGAATGCTCCTAGTGCTCGCAACGGGTTTTGAGAAGGGAAAAATGTCAATGGACATCGTTCGCTTCGTGGAGTCCGAAACCTCCAGGGATACGTTGCGTCAATTGTTCGACAAAGCGAAACAGAAGGAATACTTCACGTCAGCAGAACACAAGAAAATCGGCGAGTTCCGGGGACACGAGTTCCGGGGACAGTTCACTTAATTCCCGCGACCCGCCAGCGAAAGCGAGGAGCATAAGCTGCTTAACAATCGTCTCGGGAAAAAGGGGGGAAAATTATGACCGCGGAGAAATCAGGCCGTGGTCGAGTAGATTGTACGGTGGTTCGGGCGCCCCAAGCCCTGCGGATTGCCCGCCTGCGGTAACCCGCGCGCACCGCTTGCGGATTGGGGCGGGCTCCCACAAGTCGCACCGGAGCTCGAGAAGCGCATTTCCTCGTAGTCGTTGCCAGTTGTCCACCCCCCGGTCGCGCCGGGCGTCCCTGCCAGGGCCGCACCTTCCCGTGGCGAACCCGCTTGTTCAGCGTCCGCGGCGCGCCTAGGATCGACCCGTTACTGGCTCTGCGGTGCTTGTATTGCCTTTCGTAATTGTACGCCACTGCTCCAACACCACCGTGAGCGAGAGCGGTGGAACGACTCGCGTCGAGCTTTGGTGCGAATCAATTGCGCCTCTCGCGGCGACCAGCGATCGGCTCTTTCGGCGATAGATCAATGGAGGTGTCCTTCACATGTCTTTCCCGTCTAATGTGATCTCGGGTTCTGTTGGGTTTGGCGGCTCAAACCGCAAGAGCGATGTGGAGCTCATCCAATCGATGCTGAATGCCGTTCCCTTTTTGAAGGGTGGCCCCAATCCCTTGCTCGGTGTGGACGGGCTGTGCGGCCCCAAGACCAGTGGCGCCATCAGTCGTTTTCAGAATGTAAATCTCGGATTCGGCGACGGCCGGATCGATGTTGGCGGAAAGACCATAGAGGCGCTGCTGAGCTTGCTCGCCTCGCTTGGTGTTCTTGGGCAGTGGTTGCCGGGGTATCCAGGGGGGACAACCCCGGGCACGTCACCCCCGGCTTCGGGGTTGCGGGCGGGGATCAAGAAGTGGGCGATGACCGGGGCGAAGGGGCCCTATGGCGACGTCGGCGGGGGGGCACCCAACGGCATCGTCAGCGATCTCGACACGGTAATGGAGACGCTTTCCTGGGGAGGCACCCGGAAGATTCGCAGGGGCTGGAAAAATTACAAAGAGTTCTTCGACGTGGCCGTGCAGGGCTGGACTGAAAACCACTGGAAGGCGCCCGGCTATCTGGACGGTGTTAAGGTTCCGGGCAAGCGCGTGCCCAAGATTCCGGGTCAACCCGGAGGGATCTCCTGGTGCGGTATTTTTGGCGTCTGGTGCTGGATCAAGGCGGGCAAGAGCTCTAAGTGGGTTCCTGGCATCGGTCCCACGAATGCCACCAAGGTTGCCGGAAACCAGGGGATCCAGATTGGAGATATCTGTGTGCAATACGGCGGCGAGGTGCATCACTTCATTCCGATTGAGGTGAACGGGGATGACTTGCTGGGGGTAAACGGCAACTCCGATTATCAGAGTATTCTCATCAAGCCGATGAAGCGGGCGTCGGTGAATTACTATTACCGGCCCGAATAGGCTGGCGCCTCTTCGGCGGAGGTGGCCATGGCGACGGCGTGTTGCCAGACGAGGGTTGCTGGGAGTGTTGGAGTCCTCCTACCGTTTGGACGTTGCTCTGGTGTATGGCGCCAACTCTCGGATCCAGTCGGTTGCCGATGTGCTCGCCGTCCTCTCGCTGGCCCAGGTCGGCGTCTGGGATTCTTGGCTCCAGCGCCTCCCGTGATCCATGCAGCGCATGGCGAGACCGCTTGAGCTAGCCCCGCTCCGCCGCCTGCGCCGCGGCCAGGGCCGTGGCGTTGACGAAGCGCCGCACCGTGGCGCTGGGGGTGAGGATGTGCGCGGGGGCGGCGGCGCCGAGCAGGAATGGACCTATGGTCACCCCTTCGCCGGTGGCCGCCTTGAGCAGATTGAGCGCGATGTTGGCGGCATCCTGGTTGGGCATCACCAGTAGGTTCGCCGGGCCCTTGAGGCGCGACCCGGGATGCTCGTGCTCGCGGATCTCGTCCACCAGGGCCTGGTCGGCCTTCATCTCACCGTCCACCTCGAGCCCCGGCGCCACCTGGGTGAGGATCTCGCAGGCCCGGCTCATCTTGCGAGCCGACTCGCCGCGGGCGCTGCCGAAGCTGGAATGCGACAGCAGGGCGATGCGCGGCAGGACGCCAAAGCGCCGGACCTCCTCGGCGGCCATCAGGGTGATGGCGGCAATGTCCTCCGCGCTCGGATTCTCGTTGACATAGGTGTCGGTGATAAAGAGGGTGCGCTGGGGCAGCGTGAGCACGGACAGGGCAGCGAACAGCCGCGCCCCCGGGCGCAGACCGATGAGGTCCGCTATTGGCTTGAGCTGCTCCTCGTAGAGGCCCGAGGGGCCAGCCAGCAGGGCGTCGGCATCACCCCGGCGCAGCAGCATGGCGCCGATGAGGCAGGTGTTGCTGCGCATGGCCGCCCTGGCGATCTCCGGGGTGACCCCGCGCCGCGACATCAGGGTGTAGTAGTCCTCGCAGAGCTCCCGGTAGCGTGGGTCCGAGTCCAGGTTGACCACCTCGAAGTCGCGCCCAGCGGCCAGATTGAGCCCGTATCGCTTGATGCGCCTCTCGATCACCGCGGGCCGGCCGATGAGGATCGGCCGAGCCAGGTCCTCGTCGAGGACGGCCCGCACGGCCCGCAGCACCCGCTCGTCCTCGCCCTCGGCAAAGATCACGCGTTTTCCCGAGCCGCGCGCCTGATCGAACACCGGACGCATGATGGTGCCGGAGTGGTACACGAAGTTGGTGAGCCGCTGGGTGTAGGCGGCCATGTCGGCGATCGGCCGCGCGGCCACGCCCGAGTCCATCGCCGCCTGGGCGACCGCAGGCGCGATGCGCACGATCAGGCGCGGGTCGAAGGGCTTGGGGATGATGTAGTGCGGCCCAAAGCTGAGCTCCTCCCCGGCGTAGGCCAGGGCGACCAGATCGGACTGCTCGGCGCGCGCCAGGTCGGCGATGGCCTTGACGCAAGCGAGCTTCATCCCCTCGGTGATACGGGTGGCGCCCACGTCCAGGGCACCGCGGAAGATGAAGGGAAAGCACAGGACATTGTTGACCTGGTTGGGGTAATCGGACCTGCCGGTGGCGATCACGCAGTCGGGACGCGCCTCCTTGGCGATGTCCGGCAGGATCTCCGGCACCGGGTTGGCCAGGGCCAGGATCAGCGGGCGCTCGGCCATGGTGCGCACCATCTCCGGCTTGAGCACGCCCCCGGTGGAGCAGCCGAGAAACACGTCCGCCCCTTCGATGACGTCGGCGAGCGTGCGCATCGGGGTGTCCTGGGCATAGCGTGCCTTGTTGGGCTCCATGTCGGGCTCGCGGCCCTTCCAGATGACCCCCCGGCTGTCGACCACATAGATGCGCTCGCGCCGCACCCCCAACTGCACCATCAGGTCCAGACAGGCGATGGCCGCGGCCCCGGCCCCGGAGCACACCAGGCGCACCGCATCGATGCGCTTGCCCACCACCGCAAGCCCGTTGATCAGGGCGGCCGCGGAGATGATGGCGGTCCCGTGCTGGTCGTCGTGGAAGACCGGGATCTGCATGCGCTCGCGCAGCCGCTGCTCGATGTAGAAGCACTCGGGGGCCTTGATGTCCTCCAGGTTGACCCCGCCCAGGGTCGGCTCCAGGGCGGCGATGATTGCCACCAGCTTGTCCGGATCGCGCTCCGCGAGCTCAATGTCGAAGACGTCGATCCCGGCGAACTTCTTGAACAGGCAGGCCTTGCCTTCCATGACCGGCTTGCCCGCCAGCGGGCCTATGTTCCCCAGGCCTAGCACCGCCGTCCCGTTGGTGATCACCCCCACCAGGTTCCCCCGCGAGGTGAGCTCCGCCGCCTGGGCCGGGTCGGCGGCGATCGCCTCGCAGGCCGCCGCGACGCCGGGTGAGTAGGCCAGCGCCAGGTCGCGCTGGTTGGTCAGGCCCTTGGTGGGCGTGACGGCGATCTTGCCGGGCACGGGGCGGCGGTGATAGTCGAGCGCGGCGGCCTTGAGCTCCTCATCGAGGGCCTTGCGATGCATGTCGATCTCCAAGTTAGGGATGCCGTGACCCGCACGGCCCCAAAGGATTGTCAGGCGTTGAACGCCTCCAGGCCCGAGAGGTGCATCCTGTGGTCGTTAGGCCTCGGATGGCGGGGGCGCTTTCCGGCCACCGCCGCGGCGATGGCGCGGATGTGCTCCGGGGTGCTGCCGCAGCAGCCGCCGACGATGTTGACGAAGCCCGACTCGGCCCACTCCCCGATATGAGCGGCCATCTGCTCTGGCGTCATGTCGTACTCGCCCATCTCGTTGGGCAGGCCCGCGTTGGGGTGGAAGGAGGTGTAGTACTCCGCCACCCGCGCCATGTCCTCCACGTGGGGCCGCAGCTTGTCGGGCCCGAGCGCGCAGTTGAGCCCGATGGACAGGGGCCGCACGTGACGCAGGCTGTTGTAGAAGGCCTCCACCGTCTGGCCCGAGAGGGTGCGGCCCGAGGCGTCGGTGATGGTGCCTGAGATCATCACCGGGAGCACCAGGTCGTCCTCCTCGAAGACCTGATCCACCGCGAAGGCGGCGGCCTTGGCGTTTAGGGTGTCGAAGATGGTCTCGATCAGGATGGCGTCCACCCCACCGGTGATGAGGGCCCGGGTCGCCTCCGTGTAGACCGCCACCAGCTCGTCGAAGCTGGTGTTGCGGGCGCCCGGGTCGTTCACGTCCGGTGAGATGCTCGCCGTCTTGCTGGTGGGCCCGAGCACGCCCGCCACGTAGCGCGGCTTGGCGGGATCCTTGGCGGTCCAGCGGTCAGCGCAGTCCCGGGCCAGGCGGGCGGCGGCCGTGACCAGCTCCGCGGTGTAGTCCTGAAGGCCATAGTCCGCCTGGGAGAGGCGGTTGCCGTTGAAGGTGTTGGTCTCCAGGATGTCGGCGCCGGCCTCAAGGTACTGCTCGTGGATCTCCCGGATCACCTCCGGCTTCGTGAGGACCAGGAGGTCGTTGTTGCCCTTGAGGTCTCGCGGCCAGTCCTTGAAGCGCTCGCCTCGATAGTCCGACTCCGAGAGCCGATAGCGCTGAATCATGGTACCCATGGCCCCGTCCAAGATCAGGATTCTGGACCGCAGCAGCTCCCGCAGTGGGGGCTTGGGGAGAAGGGGCTTGCGTTGGCTTCCGGTCTGGGGCTCGGCCATGGCGTGTCCGGGGTTGGTTGAAGGCTGGGGGTTGAGTATAACCGTCGGGGCCCGACTGGCATGGCGGCACGCCGTTGGCAGGACCCGGGGTCGCCCGGCTATCATCCCAAGGTTGACGGCGGCGGGGGCGATGCGGATTCATCTGATCAGCGTGGGTCGGCGCATGCCGCCTTGGGTGGAGGCCGGCTATGCGGAGTATGCCAGGCGGCTGCCTGCCGAATGCGCCCTGCATCTGGTGGAGCTGGAGCCCCTGCGCCGCGTCAAGGGGGCGCGTCCAGAGCAGGCGCGGCTCGAGGAGGGGGAACGCATCCTGAAGGCCATCCCCAAGGGCGCCGGGGTGACCGCCCTGGACCTTGGCGGCCAGCATTGGAGCACCGACGAGCTGGCGCGGCAGATCCGGGGCTGGATGGGGGAGGGCCGTGATCGGGCCCTGCTGGTGGGCGGCGCGGACGGACTCTCCAGCGCCTGTCTGGAGCGGGCGGACGAGCGCTGGTCGCTCTCGCGGCTGACCTTTCCCCACCAACTGGTGCGGATCCTCGTTGCGGAGCAGATCTACCGCGCCTGGAGTCTACTGAAGGGGCACCCTTACCACCGGGGCTGACGCGGGACGGGCGCGGGGCCCTGCACGGCTCGCCGATTCCGCGGCGAGGCCCGCCGACGGAACTCAAGCATAAGGCTGGACATGAGCGACGCCGACCATCAAATCTATCTAGCCTCCGGCTCTCCGCGCCGGCGCGAGCTCCTTGCGCAGATCGGCGTGCGTTTCGCGGTGGTCACCGGCGACACGGACGAGACCCGCCTGCCGGGCGAGCACCCCGAGGACTATGTGCTGCGCCTCGCCCTGGAGAAGGCACGGGCAGTCCGCGCGACCCTGCCGCGGTCAGATCATCGGCCAGTCCTGGGGGCCGACACGGCCGTGGTCATCGGCGAGCGGATCCTCGGCAAACCGGGGGATCGGGAAGAGGCCCTGGCCATGATGGGGCTGCTCTCCGGCCGGGTTCACCGGGTGCTCACGGCGGTGGCCTTGATCGCCGACGATGGGGAGCGCACGGATCTCAGCGAGACCCGCGTGACCTTCCGCACCCTGAACGAGGAGGAGGTGCTGCGCTACTGGCGCACCGGCGAGCCGCGGGAC
>JBLMWY010000175.1:0-8051 GCA_050257475.1 Bdellovibrio bacteriovorus | reverse complement strand
TCTTCCCCCTGCTGGCCTGGGGCAACCCGGTCAGCACCGAGCAGGTGACCGCCCGGCTGGTGGCGGAGCGACTCGCGGCCGCCCCCGGCACCACCGCCGAGCTGCTGTTGGTCCTGGACATCCGGCCCGGCTGGCACACCTACTGGCGAAACCCGGGTGATTCCGGCGAGCCGCCCCGCGTCATCTGGACCCTGCCCGAGGGCGTGACAGCAGGCCCCTTGGGGTTCCCTGCCCCGGATGTGATCCCGGTCGGTCCCCTCGCCAACTTCGGCTACTCGGGGCGGGCCCTGCACCCCGTGACCCTCGGCATCCCCGCCCATTGGCCCCCTGGGGAGCCCGTTGCGCTGCGGGCCGAGGCCCACTGGCTGGTGTGCGCGGAGCACTGCATCCCGGAGTCGGCGGTGCTGGAGCTGAGTCTCCCGGTCGCTGCCGCACCCGGTGACCCGGACCCGGCCGTTGCCGGCCTATTCGCCGAGGCCCGTCAAGGCCTGCCCGAGGGGGTGCTGGTCGGCGCCCGCTGGATCGACGCTGATGAGGAGGCGCGCCTGGAGGTCCCACTCGGTGGTATGTCCGCGCCGACCGGTCTGCGCTTCTTTCCCGTCGCCTGGGGTCTCATCGAGCACGCCGCCGATCAGCCCTGGGAGCGGATCATCCGTACAGATGGGGACTGGATTCGCATCCACCTGACGCCTGGCAGCGGGTCCACGAGCGCCGACCCGGCCGGACTCCTGGTTCTCACGGATGTCCAGGGGGCGCTTCGTGCCTATGAGGTCCTACCCCTCCGCCTCTCCGCGACCTCCGCCCAGCCGCTGGGCGCACCGTCCCTGGGTCTGCCCCTCGCCCTCGGCTTCGCCCTACTCGGGGGGTTGATCCTGAACCTCATGCCCTGCGTCTTCCCTGTCCTCGCCATCAAGACCCTGGGGCTCGCCGGTCAGGGGGGACTCGCCACCCGCGACCGGGCCTTGCACGGGCTCGCCTACACCGCGGGGGTTCTCGTCTTTTTTGGTCTCCTCGGGGCCTTGCTGCTGGGCTTGAGGGCGGGAGGTGCCGCCTTGGGCTGGGGCTTCCAGCTCCAGTATCCGCCCTTCGTGGCGGCCATGGCGTACCTGTTCCTGGTGTTGGGTCTCGCCCTTTCGGGGGCCCTGACACTCGGGGCCCGTCTGATGGGCATCGCGGGCGGCGCTATCGGCCCGGGTCAAGGCCTCGGTGCCGCCTTCGGCACCGGGGCCTTGGCCGCCCTGGTGGCCGCCCCGTGCACCGCGCCCTTCATGGGGGCGGCCCTGGGCTACGCCGTGACCCTGCCCTGGCTCCCGGCCCTGGCCATACTGCTCACCCTGGGTCTTGGGCTCGCCGCCCCCTTCCTGCTCCTCTCCCTTTGGCCCGCCCTGGCGGCCCGGCTGCCCAGACCCGGACCCTGGATGGAGGTGCTGAAGCAGCTCCTGGCCTTCCCGCTCTTCGCCACCGCCGCCTGGCTGGTATGGGTCCTGAGCGTGCAGTCCGGTCCTACCGGTGTCGCCCTGGTCCTCGCCGGCATGCTGCTCCTGACCTTCGGGCTCTGGATTCGGGAGCGCACGGCGACGGGTGACGGGGCCGGGCCGCGCCTCGGCGGCGCCGCGGTGCTCGCCGCCCTGGCGGGCTCCCTGTGGCTGGCGTGGCTCACCGACGCCCCCTCGCCCTCCAGCGCCCAGGCGAGCGCCGGCACCCGGGCGAGCGGTGCGCTGCCCCACGAGCCCTATTCGCCTGAGCGTCTGGCGGCGGCCCGGGCGGAGGGCAGGCCCGTGCTGGTGAATATGACCGCGGCCTGGTGCATCACCTGCCTGGTGAACGAGCGCATGGCCCTGAGCGGCCCCCAGTTCGCCGAGCAGCTCGCTGCCAGGGACCTGCTCTACCTTAAGGGAGACTGGACCAACCGGGATCCCGTCATCACGGACTATCTGGCGGGTTTCGGGCGCAGTGGCGTCCCCATCTATGTGCTGTACCCACCGGGCGGCGAGCCCCGGGTGCTGCCCCAGATCTTAACCCCCGCGATCGTCGACGCGGCGATCGCCTCACTCGGGGACCCCGATCCCCATCCGACCAAAGGAGAGAATCCATGACCCCATCACTGCTGCGTCCCTTGGTCGCCGCGGGCTGCCTGGCCTTGGCCTTCGTCATCCAGCCCGCCGCCGCCAAGCCAGAGGTGGGCAAGCCCGCGCCTGCCTTCTCGGTCACCGACACCGCTGGCAAGACCTGGAGCCTCAAGGATCTGTCGGGCAAGGGGATGGTCCTGGAATGGACCAACCACGACTGCCCCTATGTGCAGAAGCACTACGGCAGCGGGAACATGCAGGCTCTGCAGAAGGAGGCCAGGGAGGCCGGGTACGCCTGGCTCTCGGTGATCTCCTCGGCCCCCGGCAAGCAGGGGCACGTGACACCCGCTGAGGCGGATACCCTGACCAAGGACCGGGCGGCCTCACCCACCGCCGTCCTGCTGGACGAAGGCGGGGCCATGGGCCGTGCCTACGGGGCCCAGACCACCCCCCACATGTACGTCATCGACGGCTCGGGCACCCTGGTCTACATGGGCGGGATCGACGACCGGGCCACCACGGACCCGGCCGACATTGAGGGGGCCAAGAACTATGTCCGCCTCGCCCTGGCGGACCTCGCGGCGGGCAAGCCGGTGGCCAATGGGGCCACCCGC
Organism: Bdellovibrio bacteriovorus; assembly: GCA_050257475.1. Lineage (GTDB taxonomy): Bacteria > Pseudomonadota > Gammaproteobacteria > Chromatiales > Chromatiaceae > Thiodictyon. The sequence continues at coordinate 5,368 of JBLMWY010000175.1, read as the reverse complement.
CCCTACGGCTGCTCGGTAAAATATTGAGCCCGACGGCAGCCGTGCCGAGCGCGGGCGAGGCCCGCGCCACCGCGCCGGGCGGAGCACACACCCGCCGGAGAGACGTCCATGCGTGATCCGATCGACGAGACCCCCTGTGCCCGGCGCGAGGCGGAGTGGCTCCGCGGCCCCGACGACCTGCTCACCGACTTCGGCCGGGCCGTCACCGTCTTCAATGAATTCGTCCACGGCTATCGGGCCCTGCTCGACCTGGGCCCTACCATCACCGTATTCGGCTCCGCCCGCCTCGCGGAGGGCAGCCCCTACTATGAGCTGACCCGGTCCGTGGCGCGTCGGCTCGCGGAGTGCGGATTCACCGTCATGACCGGGGGTGGCCCCGGCATCATGGAGGCCGCCAACCGGGGCGCCAAGGAGGGCGGAGGGCTCAGCGTCGGCTGCAACATCGAGCTGCCCCGCGAGCAGGCGCCCAACCCCTACCTGGACCGCAGCCTCACCTTCGATTATTTCTTCGTGCGCAAGGTGATGCTGGTCAAGTACTCATCCGGGTTCCTGTTCATGCCCGGCGGCCTAGGTACCCTGGACGAGGTCTTTGAGACCCTGACCCTGATGCAGACAGACAAGCTCAAGGACTTCCCCTGCGTGGCCATGGGGGTGGACTTCTGGCGGCCGCTCATCGAGCTCGCCGAGCGCAGCATGCTCGCCACCGGCACCCTGAGCCCGGGTGAGATCGAGCTGGAGCTGACCGACGACCCCCAAGCGGCCGTGGACTACATCCAGCGCCGGCTGGCCGCGGCACGATGACGAGGAAATAACTCCGCGAATGAACGCGAATGAACGCAAATGTTCCTCAGGATTCGGGCCCACTGGACGGTTCCGCGGGCTCCTGGCGCGGGCCGCGCTTGCATCACAACCCTGCCCTTGGCGGGTACAGGGACTCTTGTGAGGCCCTCAGGGGGAGAAAAGGAGTGGGTAGGCCGCAGTCTCCGAGTTGAACAGCTCCTTCTTCGCGTTCATTCGCGGACGAATAATCTTCCCAATGCGCATTCGTTCTGAGGGGATCTCAGAAGCTGACCGGCTGGGTCTGCTGCGGGACCATCATCGGGCCCTGGAGGGCTGCCGGCGCTGCCCGGCCATGTTCGGTCCACCGGTGCACGGGGAGTCCGTGATCTCCCCCGTGATGCTGATCGGCCAGGCCCCCGGGACCAAGGAGATCGAGCAGGGCAGGCCCTTCTGCTGGACCGCGGGCAAGACCCTGTTCCGCTGGCTTGCCTCCATCGGGTTCGACGAGCACCGGGTCCGCTCGCGCATCCTGATGAGCGCCGTGTGCCGCTGCTTCCCGGGCAAGAATCCCAAGGGGGGCGACCGGGTACCCGACGGGCCTGAGGTCTTGAGCTGCGCCGGCTGGTGGCGGGGCGAGCTGGAGCTGTGCCGGCCCCGGCTCATCATCCCCGTCGGCAAGCTCGCCATTGACCAGTTCCCAGAGCATCTCGGCCGGGGCCTCAAGCTCAACGATCTGGTGGGCCGTCAATGGCCCTATCGAACCGATTCCGGGATCGAGGCGGACCTAATCCCGCTCCCGCACCCCTCCGGCGCCTCCACCTGGTTCAAGATGGAGCCCGGCAAGCGGCTCCTGCCCCAGGCCCTGGACCTGATCGCCGGGCATCCAGCCTGGCGGGCGCTGTTGGACTGACGCCGGGACGCCAGGTGCCCCTGGGCAGCGGCCGGCTCAGGGCCGGCGGGCCACCAGTTGCACCACGGCCCCAAGGCCGTTGTGGAATGTCCCCTCGTGGATCTCCCGCTGGGTTTCCGCGAGCTCCAGGATCTCCAGTCCAGCCAGCTCCAGACGCAGGGTCTCCGCGTCCATCATGAGTGCGGCGGCGGGCGGACCGCCGGTGCCCCGTCCCACCTGATCGGGGGTGTAGGCCTCCAGCAGCATGACCCCGCCGGGGCTTAGCCCGGCCACGCAGTCGCGGTGCACCTGGGCCCTTAAGGGGGCCGGCAGGTGACAGAAGATGGAGACGATCCCGTTCCAGGCCTCCGGCTCCATCTCGTAATGGGCGAGGTCCTCATGGACCGTGGTGATCCTCACCCCGCGACCCGCCGCCAGGGCGCGCGCCTTGTGCAGTCCCACCCCCGATGCGTCCACCGCCGTCACCTCATAGCCCTGCTCGGCCAGCCAGACGGCGTTGCGGCCCTCGCCCTCGCCGAGGCAGAGGATCCTCCCGAGGGGCAACAGTCCCGCCTTTGCCGCGAGAAAGTCGTTCGGCTCCGTGCCGTATGCATAGCCCTCGGCGCTGTAACGTTCATCCCACATCGCTGCGCACCCCCCTTGTCAAGGCCATCAGGATCCGACAGCCCCGAGTCCAATCGATTCCCGCCCGTGGGGCGCGGCGAAGTCGAGCGCTGGCCCCTTGGGCACTATACCGGTCGGGTTGATGCCTCGGTGACTGCCGTAGTAGTGCAGCTTGATATGGTCCATGCGCACCGTCGCCGCGATTCCGGGCATCTGGTAGAGCTCGCGCGTGTAGGCCCAGAGGCTCGGATAGTCGATGAGGCGGCGCCGGTTGCACTTGAAGTGTCCATAGTAGACGGCGTCGAAGCGCACCAGGGTGGTGAAGAGCCGCCAGTCCGCCTCGGTGAGCCGATCCCCCACCAGGTAGCGTTGGCGCGCGAGGCGCCGCTCCAGGTCGTCGAGCGTCTCGAAGAGCCGGTCATAGGCCGCCTCGTAGGCGGACTGGCTGGTCGCGAAGCCCGCCCGATAGACGCCGTTGTTGACGTTCTCATACACGATCGCGTTGATGGCGTCGATCTGCGGGCGCAGGGGCTCGGGGTAGAGGTCCAGCCCCCGGCGCCCCCAGGCGTTGAAGGCCCCGTTCAGCATGCGGATGATCTCCGAGGACTCGTTGTTCACGATCACCTGGCGATGCGTGTCGTAGAGCACTGGCACCGTCACCAGGCCTGAGAAGCCCGGCGCGGCCTGGGCGTAGAGCTGGTGCAGGGCCTGAAAGCCATGGACCCGGTCGGGGGTGGCCCCGGGATACTCGCCGAAGACCCAGCTCTCCGGCGGCATCAGGGGGTGCACCACCGAGATCGGGATCACCGGCTCCAGGTCCTTGAGGGCCCGCACGATCAGGGTGCGATGGGCCCAGGGGCAGGCGTAGGAGACATAGAGGTGATAGCGGCCCGGCTCCGCTGGAAATCCTCCCTCGCCCGAGGGTCCAGGGGCCCCGTCCGGGGTCACCCAATGGCGGAAGCTGGACGCCTGGCGGATGAACTCGCCGCCGTCGCTCGTCTTCATCTCACCCTCCATCGGTCTGCCTTTGGACCTCGCGAACCTCTCAGGCGATGCGCGCCAGGGGCTCCGGCCCTGGCAGCAACCGGGCGATATGCCCCTGGGCCTCGGCCAGCGCCCGGTCCTCTCCCCGGGTCACCACCTGGTCGGCTGCCACGACCTCCACATCCTCGATCCCGAGGAACCCGAGCACATGGCGCAGATATCGCGTCGCGAAGTCGCTGGTGCTGCCCACCGGCACGCCGCCCGAGGCCACGGCCAGGTAGGCCCGCTTACCGCCCAGGAGACCCACAGGCCCCTGCTCCGTGTAGCGGAACGTGACCCGCGCCCGGGCCACCAGGTCCACCCAGGCCTTGAGCGTCGCCGGGATCCCGAAGTTGTAGATGGGCACCCCGATCACAAGCACGTCCGCAGCCTTGAGCTCCGCCACCAGGGCGTCGGACTCCGCGAGCAGGGCCTGCTCCGCCTCGCCGCGCTCCTCCGGGGGCGTGAAGCTGGCGCCGATCCAGCGTTCGTCCAAGGGGCGCGGGGGCTGGCTCGCCAGATCCCGCACCCGCAGATCGATGGGGCCTTCGCGACGCTCCAGTTGGTCGATCAGGGCGTCGGCGACGCGCCGGGTCATGGACCCCTCGCCGCGGGCGCTGCTGTCGATCCGCAGCACCTTGAGTGTCTTGGGGCCTGGCTTGAGGGTGTAGATCTGGCTCATCTGCGGTCTCCGAAATCTGCCTGAAGGGGTGTTCCACCGAACTCGGCGGCGCTGGCCAGGAAGATAGGCGTTGCTGATGGGCGGATAAACTCTATATTTTAGGAAACACTATTCTCGATAGGAGAACAATGGACCGAATCGAGGAGATGCGGACCTTCGTCAAGGTGGTGGAGTCGGGGAGCATCACCGCCGCGGCCGAGCGTCTGGGCATCGCCAAGTCGGCGGTCAGCCGCCGCCTGGCGGACCTGGAGACAAGACTCTCGGTGCAGCTCTTCCGCCGCACCACCCGCACCCTCAGCCTTACGGACACCGGGCAAGGCTTCTACGAGCGGTGCCTGCGCATCCTCGCCGACCTGGAGGAGGCGGAGCTCGCCGTCTCCCAGGCCCACGGGACCCTGCGAGGCCGGCTGCGGGTGGCGGTGCCACTCTCCTTCGGCCTGGGTCACCTGGGGCCGGCCATGGACGAATTCCTCCGCGAGCACCCCGGGGTGGAGTTCGATCTCGACCTCCACGACCGCCAGGTGGACCTGCTCGCCGAGGGTTTCGACCTCGCGGTGCGGATCGCCGAGCTGCGCGACTCCAGCCTGATCGCCCGCCCCCTCGCGCCCGTGCGTCATGTGGTCTGCGCGAGCCCCGACTACCTGAGCCGGCACGCCACCCCGCGCACGGCAGCCGAGCTTGCGGACCACGCGTGTCTCGTCTATGCCAATGTCCCCGCGCCGGGGCTCTGGGAGTACCAGGATCCGGCCGGCCGGCCGGGACGGGTCCAGGTCCACGCGCGGCTGCAGGCGAACAACGGCGATTGCCTGCGCCAGGCGGCGGAGGAGGGCCACGGCATCGTGCTGGGGCCGAGCTTCATCCTCTACCAGTCGATCGAAGGGGGCCGACTGCTCCCCATCCTCCAGGACCACCGGTGGCCGACCCTGCACGCCTATGCGGTCTACCCCCGCACCCGGCACCTGTCCCAGCGCGTGCGCGCCTTCGTGGACTTCCTGGTGGAGCGCTTCGCCGGTGTGCCCTACTGGGACCGCTGCCTGGACGCGGGTGAGGGCCCACCCTCTTGACGGGCCCGTCGCCCAGCCCAGCACCCCCGCGCCAACCTCCAATCCCCCCGGCAATTCTGCCCTGCAATCCTGGCGTTCACGCTCGTTCACCCTGGCCTACTTTTCTTAGGTTGCTGCTGCACCCTTGCCCGGGGCACTTGAAAAGCGGTCCCCGATTGGCACCTTAGGGCTTCAAGGCAGCACAGTGTTGGCGGCGGCGGCAACCCGCGGGTCAGGTCGCCTTCCCCGGCACCCGACGAGGACATAGACCCCATGATTTCAAACGGCATGGCAGAACGCATCAGCGCCCAGCTCAATCGGGAGCTC
>JBLMWY010000174.1:0-9375 GCA_050257475.1 Bdellovibrio bacteriovorus | reverse complement strand
ACCCTGCTCCCCTGCGATGCGGCCCTGTGCGAGGGGGCCCCGTTCCGCTTCGAGCCCTGGGAGCAGTTCTGCCGGCCCCGGGACCTCAAGGGCGGCGGTGGCACGAGCTTCGCCCCCGTCTTCCAGTGGATCGCCAAGGAAGGTATACAACCGGACCTCCTTGTCTATTTCACCGACGCCGATGGTGAGTTCCCCAAGCAGGAGCCCCCCTACCCCGTCATCTGGCTGGTCAAGGGCCGCTCCCGGGTCCCCTGGGGCCAGCGCATCCAGCTCAACTAGAGGCAACCCCTGACCCGGACGGGAACAAGCTCCTTGCACCTTGGCGGGCGGCCACTCGCCCGTGCCGGGACGTCAGCGGTAGAGTTGGACCCGGGGGAACTCAGCCGCTCGAGACCGATCCTAACCCACTGATGCATCCGCCAGTCGCCACCACACCTCGGCCAAGCAGACCTCGGCACCGGGCCCGGCTTGCCGCCGCCCTCGGCGCCTCGCTGCTGTGGCTAGGCCCCTTCGATCTGCAAAGCACGCATGCCGGTCCGCTGGATCTGCCCGATATCGGCAGCTCCGCGGACGCCGTCATGACGAGCGGCGCCGAGCGGCGCCTGGGCAAGGCCTTCATGCGCAAGGCCCGAGAGGCCCTGCCGATCTCCGACGATCCGCTCCTGACGGCCTATCTGGAATCCCTCGGCAAGGAACTCGTCGCGGCGGACCAGAGCGCCGGTGGCCAGTTCAGCTTCTTCCTCATCGACTCACCCGTGGTCAATGCCTTCGCCGGCCCCGGCGGCTACATCGGGGTCTATTCCGGCCTGATCCTGGCGAGCGAGAGCGAGGACGAGCTAGCCGCCGTGATGGCCCATGAGATCGCCCACGTCACCCAGCGCCACCTGATGCGCAGCTTCGAGGATCAGGGTCGACTCAGCCTGCCCACCACCGCGCTGCTGGTGGCCGCGGCGATCCTTGGGGCCCAGGTCTCCTCCGACGCCGGGATGGCCGCCATGGCCAGCGTCCAGGCGGCCGCCATCCAGCGCCAGATCAACTTCACCCGCGACAACGAGAAGGAGGCGGACCGCATCGGGATCACCACCCTGGCCGCCGCCGGCCGGGATCCCTACGCCATGGCCGGGTTCTTCGAGCGCCTTTCCAAGGCGAGCCGGGTCTACGAGAACAACGCGCCGGAGTTTCTGCGCACCCATCCCGTCAACAGCAACCGCATCGCCGACGCCTTGGGCCGAGCCGACGAGCACGGGACCCGTCAGCGTCCGGACAGCCTGCGCTTCCAGCTCACCCGGGCGCGTCTGCGGGAGAGCTCCTACAAGCGGCCCGAGCAGTCTGTCGCCGCGTTCAAGGCGTCCCTCAAGGAGGGTCGCTACCGCGACGAGACCGCGGAGCGCTACGGCTATGCCCTGGCCTTGCTGCGTGCCGGACAGCTTGCCGAGGCAAAGGCCGAGGCGCAGCGCCTGTTGACGAAGGAGCCGAGCCTGCCGGAGCTCATCGTCCTGGATGCCAAGATCGACCTCAAACAGGGCAACTCGGCCCGGGCCATCGAGGGGCTCAAGCAGGCGACGGAGCTCTCCCCCTCGAGCTGGGCCCTGCGCACGGCCTATGCGGAGGCCCTGATGGAGGGTGGTCAGCCGCGCCGGGCCCTGGATGAGCTCAAGGCGGTGATCCGCCTGCGCCCGGGCAACGTCATGATCTACGAGCTCCTGACCCAAGCGGCGATCAAGTCTGGTGACAAGGCGGCCACCTATCGGTACCGGGCCGAGAAGCTCTATGCGGAGGGCGATCTGGAGCCCGCCATCAAGCAGCTCGAGTTCGCCCTGCGCCAGCGGGACATCGCCTACCACGATGCCGCCCAGATCCAGGTCCTGCTTGACGCCATGAAAGAGGAGCTGAGGGACCAGAAGAAGCACCGGGATCCGCTCGGATTGGCGGCCGGTGGTCGCTGACGGCGCCGCACGCGGAGGCCCGGAACTGGCCGAGTTGGGGTGTTTACGGTTTCAAGTCCCCCATGAGTGCTGTAAGCTTGGGCTCCACTCGGGTTCCACCTGCAGGGTCAAGGCGAGCCGCCTGACCGGGGATCCGGGCAAACGCCGCCCCAAGGAGGGCGGGAGCGAACTAGATCGTGAAGACACCAGACGGAGGGCGCTGGAGCCCCTAAGGGGATGTCCGGCCGGCAGCCAACGTGATGCTCAATGCCAACAGTCTCGACCACGAGCGGAGCAAGGATCCGGCGCTCGCGAGCCCCGCTTGGACCTGGCGCCGCTGCGCTCCCGCGTCCCCTCACCGTCACCCCATGCCTCCACCCGGCGCAAGGCGCCGAGAATGACGAACGGATGGCTCGTCGAAACCTCCCCTCCAACCATCCACTGACGCTCCAAAGGAGAGTTACATGATCGACGCGAAACGCAGAATCCTGCTCAAGGGCTCCCTGGCCGCCGGCTCGGTCGGTGTCGCCATCGGTGCCGGGCTCCTCTCCCCGCGCCTGGTGCTGGCAAGCTGGAACGAGGCCGCCTTCCAGGCGAAGGATGTACCCACGGCCCTGACCAGCCTCCTGGGCTCAGATGCCAAGGAGACCAGCGACGCCATCCAGATCAAGGCCCCGGACATCGCCGAGAATGGCGCCGTGGTGCCGGTGACGGTCGAGACCAGCCTCGAAGGGGTGAAGTCCATTTCCATCATCGCCGACGGCAACGCCACCCCTCTGGTGGCCTCTTTCGACCTGGGCGAGTCGGCGGTTCCCTTCGTCTCCACCCGCATCAAGATGGGTAAGACCGCGGATGTGATCGCGGTGGTTCAGACCGGCGACAAGCTGCTCAGCAACGCCAAGAACGTGAAGGTCACCATCGGCGGCTGCGGCGGCTGATCGCACCTGTCTCTACCGTCCACCCCATCCTGAGGTTACCGAACATGTCCGATATCAAGGTCCGCGCCAAGATCGAAGGCGACGAAACCGTGGTCAAGTGCCTGATCAACCATCCCATGGAGACCGGCCTGCGCAAGGACTCTAAGACTAACGAGCTGGTCCCCGCACACTTCATCACCGAGGTCCTGTGCAAGTGGAAGGATCAGCCCGTGATGACCTGCGCCTGGAGCGGCGGCGTGTCCAAGAACCCCTACCTGTCGTTCAAGTTCAAGGGAGGCGCCGCCGGCGACCCGGTGGAGGTCTCCTGGACCGACAACAAGGGCGAGAGCCAGAGCGAGAAATCCGAGATCAGCTAATCCAGGCGCGCCGGGAGACCCGGCGTCCGTCATCGGAGGCCCCGTGTCAGCACGGGGCCTTTTTTCTTGTCACCAGGACTCAAGCTAAGCCCGTTCTCCGATCGCACCGCGGCCGAGCGGTCACAGGGAATTCACCGGCCAGCCCCGGCTCCGGCATCAGCGACGGAAGCCCCTCTCGGGCGCTGCCCCTGGCCCACCCGCCGGGTTTGAGGAGACCCTCAGGGTCACCGACCGAGGCCACTCGATGGCTCGCCTTTGCCCGGTCCCCTACACGCCGCAACTCCCTCAGAGCAGGTGCGCCACGTGCTCCCGAACGGAGCGGACGTCCTGCTGGGTCAGATCATTGGTTACCTCGCCCTTCACCGTCCTGGTGAGCCCCTGACCCATGTGGCCCCGCAGCAGCCCGAGGAAATGAGGCGGGGCTACCACGCACAGGTCGTCAAAGCGCCCGTGGTGCCGGTCGGCATCGAGCTGCTGCGCCACCTGCTTGGCGAAACGGATGGCCACCTGCTCCTTGGGATCCACCGCGGTGCCCATGGCATGACGCTGGCCGCCCATGTGGTCGAAGGCGCGGCCCGGCTTGTCGCTCTTGAGGGCCTGGGACTGGAGCCGGTCCTCCGGATTCACCAAGTCCTTGATCTCCAACAGGGGCTCCCGCCTGCCACTGACCTCGAAAATGCGGGCGCGCGCCGCGCTCGCCACCACCACCCAGGTCTTCATGCGATACCTCCCGCCACTGCATTGACTGGCCCCGACCTTGAGTCCCCGGAGGGGCGGCCACCCGCCCCGCTGGGGGCAACACCCAACTTAACTTTAGCCCCCTCGCGGCCGGACAGGGCCCAGAATGGCGGGGCAGTGATTCGGGGAGCGGCTACGCTTGGAGAGGTCCAGCCTCGCCACCCTCGACCAAAGGTCCATGCCCGTCCATAACGAGGACATCGCCCGGGTCTTCGATCAGATCGCAGACCTCCTGGAGATCCAGGGCGCCAACGGCTTTCGCGTCCGCGCCTACCGCAACGCCTCCCGGGAGGTGCGGGGACTGACGCGGGAGCTCGCCGAGCTCGCGCACTCCGGGACCGACCTGACCGAGCTGCCGGGCATCGGTGAGGCCCTCGCCGCCAAGATTCAGGAGATCCTCGACACCGGAACCTGCCAGGCCCTCGGGAGGCTCCAGCGCGAGCTTCCGCCCCAACTCACCGACCTCCTGAGGCTCCCTGGTCTGGGCCCCAAACGGGTCCATGCCCTGCACTATGACCTCGACATCCACACCCCCGGGCAGCTCTACCGGGCCGCCAAGGATGGGCGCCTGAGGGAGCTGCCGGGCTTCGGCCCCAAGACCGAGGCCAACCTGGTCGCTACCCTGGAGACCCACCTCGCCACGCAGCGGCGCTTTCAGCTCCGCACCGCGGCCCGCTATGCGCAGCCCCTGGTTGCCTGGCTGGAGCAGGTCTCGGGAGTGAAGCGGGTGGTGGTGGCCGGGAGCTACAGGCGCCGCCGGGACACGGTGGGGGACCTGGACATCCTGGTGACCACGACCGATCCGGCCGCCGTCATGGCGCGCTTCGCCGCCTACGATGAGGTGGCCGAGGTGCGCGCCCAAGGCGGCACCCGCGCCACCCTGGTCTTGCGGTGCGGCCTGCAGGTGGACCTGCGGGTGGTGGAGGCCCGGAGCTTCGGCGCGGCGCTGCACTATTTCACCGGGAGCAAGGCCCACAACATCGCGATTCGCACCCTGGCCCGAAAGCGGGGGCTTAAGATCAATGAATACGGGGTCTTTCGCGGCAACCAACGGGTGGCGGGGGAGACCGAGGGGTCGGTCTACGCCGCCCTGGACCTGCCCTATATCGAGCCGGAGCTGCGGGAGGGCCGTGGTGAGATCGAGGCGGCACGCCAAGGCGTTCTGCCGGTGCTGGTGGAGCGCTCGGATCTGCGCGGCGACCTCCACTGCCACACCACCGCGAGCGACGGGCACGCCAGCCTCCCCGAGATGGTGGCGGCAGCCCAGGCCCAGGGGCTCGAGTACCTGGCCATCACCGAGCACTCCAAGCGCCTCACCCTGGCCCATGGGCTCGACAGCCGGCGCCTCCTGGAGCAGATGGAGGCCATCGACCGACTGAACGCGGGCCTCAAGGGCTTCCGGGTGCTCACGGGGATGGAGGTGGACATCCTGGAGGACGGCGGGCTCGACCTGCCGGACGCGGTCCTGGACCGTCTGGACCTGGTGGTGGGGGCCGTCCACAGCAAGCTCCATTTGAGCCGCGCCGCCCAGACCCGGCGGATCCTCAAGGCCATGGACAACCCCAGACTCAGAATCCTGGCCCACCCCACGGGCCGTCTCATCGACGCGCGCGAGCCCTATGACGTGGACATGACTCGGGTCATCCGCCAGGCCCGGGACCGCGGCTGCTTCCTGGAGCTCAACGCCCAACCGGAGCGGCTGGACCTCAATGAGGTCCACTGCCAGATGGCCCGGGAGGAAGGGGTGCTGATCAGCATCGCCTCCGACGCCCACCAACCGCTAGACTTCGCCAATCTCGTCTACGGCGTGGGCCAGGCCCGTCGCGGCTGGCTGGAGAAGAGCGACGTGCTGAACGCCCGCCCGCTGGATGACCTGATGCCCCTGCTTCGCCGGCGCACTTGACCCCCAGGACGGATCTGTCGCGCAATACCGCCACCGCGCCTCGATCGGCCAGACGAGGTGAAGGGCCCTGGCCCGTCGTCGTCATACGGGGGCGGGATCGCGCGATCCATCACCCTCGATCCGGTTATTGACCAAGGCGATTAATGTCGAGACTGAGCCTCTGGGGCTCGGGTACGGGTTGACGGGGCCCTCGACGCCGGCGACGGCGCCGTGGAGCCTACCAAGACCTATTCACGGCGTGCCCCGGCGACCCGTGCCCGAGCCAGGTCTCGTCGTTGAGCTTCAACGCTCATCGCCTTGACCAATGCCGCCCCCGGCCCCATTCCGCGGGGGAAGCGAAAAACCACACACCAGGAGCATCCATGGAGACCACCGCCGTCGCCGGCGCCGTCCGGCAGGATTCGATCGTCGTCAACCAGGTGGGCCTCGACCGCCCGCTGCGGTGGCTGGCCCTGGGCTGGCAGGACCTGCTCCGAGCACGCGGCTACAGCCTCGCCTACGGGGCGGCCATCGTGCTGATCAGCCTGCTCTTGACCTACACCCTGTCCGTGGAGGGTTGGGGCTTCCTGGTGCCCTTCCTGGCGGCCGGCTTCTATCTGCTGGCCCCCATCATCGCCCTCGGCCTCTACGAGATGAGTGCCCGGCTGGAGCGGGGGGAGGCCCTGCAGTTCTGCCATGCCCGGGAGGCCTGGCGGCGCAACCAGAGCCAGATCGGCATCGTGACAGCGGGGCTCTTGATCATCATGCAGCTCTGGATCGCCGCCAACTTCCTGCTCTTCGCCCTGCTCTACAACGGGATGCAGCCGCCCCTGGACCGGTTCTTCAGCGCCGTCTTGCTCGCCCCCGAGGGGCGTGCCTTCACGCTGGCGAGCGTGGTGTTGGGCCTGGTGCTGGCCTGGGTCTCCTATGCCATCAGCGCCATCTCCATCCCGTTGCTGATGGACCGTAAGGTAGACGGCTTCACCGCCATTCGCACCAGCGTGCAGGCGGTGGTCCGCAACTGGCCCGCCATGACGCTGTGGGCGGCCTTGATCGTCCTCTTCGCGGGACTGGGTCTCGCGACGTTTTACGTAGGGCTGGCGGTGGCCATGCCCCTGCTTGGGCATGCCACCTGGCACGCCTACCGGGACCTGATCCCGCGCGCCTGACCGGGCGCATGTGATCCCACGCGAGGGCCGACCCGACGTCTTGGGTTCCGGCGCTCCCCCGGCGATCTTATCCAAGACGGTGGGCTCAAGGCCCCAAGGCCACCCACCTCAGAATGTCCTCCCGGGTCACCAGGCCCAGGAGCCGGCCTTTGTCCACCACCGGGAGCTGGTTGACGCCCTGCTCGGCAAGCAGTCGCAGGGCCGCGACGGCGGAATCGCCGGGCCGTAGGATATGGAGGCGATCGAGGGGGATCATGACGTCCGCCACCCGCAGCTCGGCCCACCGGCGGCGGTCGAGGCGGCGAACATCCTCCAGGCTCACCAACCCCTGGAGCTGGTCAGCCTCCACGACGGGGTAGGCCCGGTAGCTCAGGGCGAGGAAGCCCTGATCCACCAGCTCCTGAACGCTCAGGTCCGGGTCAACCCTGCGGTAGTCGTGGTGCATGACCCGCGCCACGGGCAGGGCGCCGAGGCGGTCCTCCATCAGGCGCCCCTGCCAGCTCTGACGCGCGGCGTTCCCCAAGAACCAGCCGATCAGGGCCAGCCAGAAGCCCCCCAGGGCCCCGCTGCCGAAGACCGGCACCCGCAACCCCAGGATCATGGCGAACCCCAGGCCGATGAGCACCCAGGAGACCACCTGCCCGGCCATGGCCGCCATCAGGGTGGAGCGGGTGAGGTCGCCGGTAAGCCCCCAGAGGATCGCCCGGAGCACCCGCCCACCATCCAGGGGGAAGCCGGGGACCAGATTGAAGAGCCCCAGGATGATGTTCACGGGCCCGAGCCAGAGCAGCAGGGTGGCCACCGGCCCCACCTGAGCCAGGGCCCGGGCCGGGTCCTGCGGGTCCACCGCGATGGGCCCCGCGATGGCCTGGGCCAGGATCAGGAACAGGAACCCGAGCCCCAGGCTCGCCAGGGGACCGGCGATGGCCATGCGAAGCTCGGCCTGCCAGTCCTTGGGCTCCTCCTCCAGGTGGGCCATACCGCCGAAGACGAAGAGGGTGATGCGCCGGATCTCCACCCCGTGCCGCCGCCCCACCACCGCGTGGGCCAGCTCGTGGACCAGCACCGAGGCCAGGAACAAGACGGCGGCGGCCAGGGCGGTGGTCAGGACCTTGGCCTGACCCCAGTCCGGGTGCCAGCGGGGCAGTACCCCGCCCGCCAGGGCCATCGCGATCAATCCGAAGACGATCAGCAGGCTCCAGTCCAGGCCCACCTCCACCCCGGCGACACGGCCCAGCCGCACGCCCTTGAGCCCTCGGGGTCCGACCGGTACCTGGTCCCCGTCCCCCTGCGCCCGTTGCGATGTCATCCCACCCTCCCCACGCCGATCTGCCCGGTGCTCTTGACGGCCCCCGCCACTGCCCTGTCCTCGACAAGGGGAGCGCGGCCCCCAGACCAGAGTATCGTCAGCGCGCCCGCTCTTTGCTTGCCCCGCCCCCCGGTATCCGTCCATTTGAACTAGGCTGATGGGAGCTCGGTTGGCGTGGCCTCGCGCTGGGGCCCTGGCGACAATTGATCCAGATGTTTGATCCAAGGGGCGAACGAGTCGGGGACTGGACGGCCGCCGGGCCCATCGGCCATATCGAGGAGGTCCACGGGCCCGTGGTGGTGATCGCCTGCGAGCGCCTACCGGCCTTGCGCCAGGCCCTGCTCGCCCGGGTCGACTCGGAGACCTACTGGTTTGAGGTGCACCAGCACCTGGACCGCCACCGGATCCGCGCCATCACCCTGCACCGCACCGCGGGCATCACCCGCTCGCTGCCGGTCTACGACACCGGCGGCCCCGTTCAGGTGCCCGTGGCTCCGGAATGCCTGGGCCGGGTGCTTAACATCTTTGGTGAGCCACTGGATGGCGCGCCCCCCTTCGCGGCCGAGGCAGAGCGCAACATTCGGGGCCGACCCCTGCCGATCATCGACACGATCGCTCCCAGCGAGGTGCTCCAGACCGGGATCAAGGTCATGGACCTGCTCTGCCCCTTCGTGCGCGGCGGCAAGACCGGGCTCTTCGGTGGCGCCGGGGTAGGCAAGACGGTGCTGGTGATGGAGCTCATGCACGCCATCGTGGCCATCCACCGGGGGGTCTCGGTGTTCGCCGGTGTGGGCGAGCGCATCCGCGAGGGGCACGAGCTCTGGCAGGAGCTCCAGGCGACCGGCGTGATGTCGAAGTCCCTGCTGGTCTTCGGCGAGATGGACGAGTCCCCCGGCGTGCGTTTCCGTGTCGGGCACACCGCGCTCACCTACGCGGAATACCTGCGCGACACCCTCGCCACGGAGGTCCTGTTCCTGATGGACAACGTCTTCCGGTTCATCCAGGCAGGGAGCGAGATCTCGAGCCTGCTCGGGCGTCTGCCCGCCGCGGTGGGCTAC
>JBLMWY010000173.1:0-5221 GCA_050257475.1 Bdellovibrio bacteriovorus | reverse complement strand
AGGCCCTTGGAGACAAGCTCCTGCCCTTCACCTTGGGGCACCGGGTCGCGATCTCGGACGCCATCGACAGCGGCCGGCCCGTGTGGCACAGAATCCGGGGCGAAAGCGCCCTTCGCGCCGCCCACGAGATGCGTGCCGTCTGCGCCGCCATCCTGGAGAAGCTGCAATGAGCATCAAGGGAATCTCAAGTTTGGCCGAGCTGATGGACGACCTGCCGGAGGCCGGCGCCCAAGAGATCGAGCTGTCCCTGATCGACCCCGATCCGCACCAGCCGCGCACCAGCTTCGACGAGCTGCGCCTGGAGGCCCTGGCCGCGTCGGTCGACGCCCAGGGGGTCATCGAACCCCTGATCGTCTCGGCCCATCCCGAGAAACCCGGCCGTTACATGTTGGTGGCCGGCGAGCGCCGCTGGCGGGCGGCCGGCATGGCGGGGCTCAAGCGCGTCCCCGCCGTGGTGCGCGAGCTGAGCGCCGAGCAGCGCCTGGCCGTCCAGCTCGTGGAGAACATCGACCGCGAGGAGCTGTCGGTCCTGGAAGAGTCCAGGGCCGTCGTGCGCCTGATCGGCTTCGGCCGCAAGCCGAAGGAAGTGGCGAGCATGCTGGGCAAGACCCAGGCGTGGGTGTCGCTCCGGCGCAAGATCGCGGACAACCAGGAGCTGCTAGAGGTCTTCGTCACCGAGGGTCTGACCCGCGATGCCGAGACCCTGACCATGCTGGTGGACCTGCGCAAGGTCGACAGCGCCGCCTTCGACGAGATGCACCGGACCGAGCGCGTGACCCGGGCCGCGGTGCGCGATGCCCTGGAGCTGGCCAAGCGCCGCAAGCTGGCACCGGTCACGCCTGTGAAGACCCCCGAGGCGCTGGTGCCCACGGCATCCTCCGAGCCCACGATCCCGTCCGCCGGGCCAGATACCGAGCCGGCCGGCGGGGGCGAGGTCCCCTTCGGGTTGCCGGGCGAGCCACCGGGGACCCCAGGGGCGAGACCCGAGGCAATCCTCGATCTGCCCCCAGCCGCCCCGGTCCGCGAGCCCAAGGCCCCCCGGTCCGCCTCGCCCAGGGCCGCCCATCCCGTGCATGCCGACCCCGAGGGGGAGGGCCTGGCCGACCGCATCGAGGCGGTTCGCCGAGCGATCCAGGAGAGACTCGCCTTCCCCGTGAGCATCCATGCCCGGAACCCCGACGGGTCCGGCGAGCTGCGGATCGGCTTCGCCAATCTCCAGGAGCTGGACCTTCTGCGGAAGACCTTGACCTGAGTGACCGGCCCGGTGGGAACGCCGGGCCGTTCTTCGTCCGGATCGCCATGCCCACCATCGCATCCCATCGCCGTCACCACGCCGCCTCGGGCTCCCGGGTCCTAGAGGTTGCGACGCCATGAAGGACGGCATCCCGGCCTGTCCCGAGTGCGGCGGCCCCATGCACCTCGAGAAAACGGCCTACGGCCGCGCCTGGGAGTGCGACCGACGGCTTGGGCTGACCTGGTGCTCGGGCGTCATCCAGATCGAGGCCGAGGAGCCCCTGAGCGAGCTTCAGATTGCCGAGGCCATCGCCCGGCGAGCCCTCACCGGCTCCAAGGACCATCAGCAACAGCAGGCCAAGTACCGCCGGGTCAGTGGTCCCCTGGCGGAGATTGCCGGGAGCCCCTACCTGTCCGGCCCCGAACGAAAGACCCTCCAGGAGGCCCGGGCCATCGTCGAGCGCCTGGCCAGAGCCGCGGAGCTGGCCAAGGACCGTGCGAAGCGCCAGGAGAAGCGGCGCGAGGCGGAGCGCGAGGCGCGGCTCCGCCAGGCCCTCGGCCTGCTCGGTCCCAGCCTCGCCCCGGACCCGACCCGGCTGGAGGCATCCGCCGTCGAGATGTTGGCCCTGGGGCGCTTCGCCGAGCGGCACCAGTTCATGGCATGGGACAGCATCGAGGAGATGGAGGCGAGCCTGCGCCGCCAGGGTAGGGGGGAGCAGTCCCTCATCGATGTCCTGTTCGCCGACCTGGTCGACCGCCACCAGACCCTACGCCAGGATCTGGCCCGGGACTGGAGCCACGGCCAGACCCCGGTCGAGGAGCTTCACGCCCGGCTCACGGCCGCCATGCCCGGACTGCGCGAGGCGATCCTCGCGAATCCCCCCGTCTACCTCCAGGTCGTGCGGCGCCTGCTCGCCGAGACCCAAGCCGAGAACGTGGTGCGCCTGACACCGCGCCGCGGCCCATGACCCCGGTCCCCAACGCTACGCGTCGGCAGGTGATCTCGGCGTTCCGGTTCCACAGCGGCCGGTCTCCGGCCGAGTCCTCGGCCCTTCTCACCGCCTTCGCCGTGGAGCGCGGACTCTCGACCCCGCGCCGACCGCCGCCGGGCTCGGCCCTGGAGGAGTGGGCAACCGCGGCCAAGGCCCCCCTCTGGGCGGTCCAGGCCGCCGCCGTCTGGCTGGATACCAACGCGACCCTGACCGACCCGAACGAGCGAGCCGCGGTCGCCGAGGTCTTGGGGCAGGACGGCGGGGGAGGGGAGCGCGAAAGGGCAGGGGGGCACAGGTGAGTTTTTCGCATGCGAAAAATTCCCCCATGAGCACGCTCGGCCGAGGCGACGAGCTGGAGCGCTTCAAGACTGCGATCAACCTCACCGAGTACGCTGCCTGCCAGGGCTACCTGCTGGACCGCCGCGCGAGCTCGCGCAACTCCGTCGTCATGCGTCACCCCAACGGCGACAAGATCGTCATCGCCCGGGGCGAGGACCAGCACTGGATCTACTTCTCGGTGCGCGACGCCAGCGATAACGGCAGCATCGTCGACTTCGTGCAGCGCCGACGCCGCTGCACCCTGGGCGATGTCCGCCGCGAGCTGCGCCCCTGGATGGGAACAGGCATCGGCGGCACCGTCGCCCGGCCCGCCCTCAAGCTCTATGTTCCCGAGGTCGTCCCGGTCTCTAAGGACCGGGCCAGTGTCATCCGCGCCCTGGCCGCCATGCGCCCTGTCGAAACCCACCGCTACCTGGAGGAGGAGCGCGCCATCCCCCGCGAGCTGCTCGGCAATCCCCGCTTCGAAGGCCGCATCCTGGTGGACGCCCGCTCCAACGCCGTCTTCCCCCACTTCGACCGCGACGGACCCCGCGGCTATGAGATTAAGAACCGGAATTTCACCGGCTTCGCCCCGGGCGGGGAGAAAGGGCTATGGATCTCCATGGTGAAGCGAACCGACACCAGCCTCGTCCTCGCCGAGAGCGCCATTGACGCCCTGAGCTACGCAACCCTGCATCCCGACGAGCGTGCTCGCTACGCGAGCTTCGGGGGCGCCATGAACCCCAGCCAGCCGGCCTTGATCAAGGCGGCCATCGAGCGTCTGTCTCCTGGCGCTGTTGTGCGGATCGCTACGGACAACGATGAAGAAGGCGCCGGCTTCGCTCGGATCATCGAGCGGCTCGTCGCGGAAAGCGGGAAAGCAGACATGGCAGTCGACCGGGCGGTGCCGTTGGACACCAAGGATTGGAACGAGGCGCTTCTGTGCGCGAGGGATCCGACCTCGGCTCCCGTGCAGTGAAGGGGGGCACGGATCGAGCCTAATCCGTCTCGATCCCCAACAGGCCCCACCAGTCCCGCGAGCCGTGCAGTACCCGAACCACGGAGATCCCGTCCGTGCGCGGCAGATAGAAGATCAGATAGCCCCTGAAGTCTCGGACCGGCCACTTCCTCATCCCGGCCAGGGCGGGATTATGTGTCCGAATCTGAGAGCCCATCATCGGCTGCTCGGCCAAGACCTCGAAGCTGGACCGGGCACTGTCCAGAAATCGCTCGGCGGTGTCCTGCCCGGCAGTCTCGGCCAGATAGACGAAGTGCTCGACCAGATCCCGCCGTGCCGTCGCCCGCAGATAGACCCGGCCCATCAGCCTTGTTGCTTGCGTGCGGCCAGGCGGTTCGCGGCCTCCGCGCGGATCGCCGTCCAGTCCTCCGCGGCCAGTGGCGCCTCGGGACTGTTCAGCCCTTCGAGGAGCGCCGACTCCAGCGCCTCCTGAGCCTTGCGCCGCTCGTCGGCACGAATCAGCTCGCGCACGTACTCGCTCGCGCTGCTATAGCGCCCCTGAGCCACCTGCCCGTCAACGAACGCCTTGAGCGGATCGGGCAGGGAAATGTTCATGGTCTGCATCGGGCACCTCCGTTTGCCCTCAGGTTGGCACGGTCGCCAAGGGTTGGCAAGTCTTGCCATGTGGCGCGGGTTTTCGGTTAGGCAGGCGTCGAAGACGGCGGCGCCCCGTACTTTCGCATGCGAAAAATCCCCGCTCCCTGGTGACGGTCTTCGCCGCCCGACCCTCAAGCTCTACGTCCCCGAGGTCGTCCCGGTCTCCAAGGACCGGGCCGGGGTTATCCGGGCGCTGGCCGGGATGCGTCCGCTGGTGACGCATCGATACCTGGAGGAGTAACGGGGGATTCCCCGGGGCTTGCTCGAACACCCCAGGTTTGCCGGCCGGGTCCTGGTGGACGCCCGCTCGAACGTCGTCTTCCCCCACGCCGACCGGGATGGACCCTGCGGCTACGAGGTCAAGAACCGGGGGTTCACCGGCTTCGCGCCGGGCGGAGAGAAAGGGCTCTGGATGTCCAGGGTGCGCAGCACCGACACCGCTCTCGTGATCGCCGAGAGCGCCATCGATGCCCTGAGCTATGCGGCCTTGCATCCCGACGAGAACGCTCGCTACGCGAGCTTTGGGGGGGCCATGAACCCAAGCCAGCCGGCGCTCATCCAGGCCGCTGTCGAACGCCTTCCGTCAGGCGTGGTCGTGCGGATAGCCACGGACAGCGACGAGGAAGGTGCCCGCTTTGCGGCCATCATCGAGGCCGTGACTGTTGAGGCGGGCAAGGGGGAATTGGTAGTAGACAGGGTCACTCCACCAGAGACTAAAGACTGGAACGATGTGCTTCTGCGTGCGGGTGGGCGGCACAGCTCTTGCCTTTAGCAGCGGGCGCTATCGACCCACTGCTGACGCTCAGTACGCAGACCTGAGCGGCAGGTTTGGACGCATTGCCGCCTGTCGTCTTAGGTCCGGCGAGGGGCTCCAACCGGCCAGTACCTGCCGCCCCCCGGTCTATAGGTCGAAGTCCGCAAGATGGCGGGAAGCGGACACTCGGGCACGCACTCCAATAAGCCTCAGTAATGATGTCCCTTGCCGGTCAACGGTGTTCAGGTCACGTAAAGGGCGACCAACCCGACGCCAGTTCCGGGTCCTGCGGCCTTGCCTGAAATGCCG
>JBLMWY010000172.1:0-13598 GCA_050257475.1 Bdellovibrio bacteriovorus | reverse complement strand
TCGGCTGTAAACACCAATTGCGGGCGCTTTATTCCATCGCCCCGCCCCGACACCAAAGGATCCGCTGCCGCTTAATCGGGCACGCCGGCCCCGGGGAATAAAGCTCCGGTCCGCCCTGTATACCGGAACGAGGCGCTCGGTCTTGGCCAACTCACTGGGGCTTGGGCCTGGCGCGGTGCCTCAGTGCCCGCCGACGGCCGCCCAATCCGCCGCGCAGGCGACATTTCAACCACTTGATACAGGGGACTTAGCGTATGAAGACCTGGCTCACTCTGACGGCAGCTTGCGGTTTGTGCATCGGCGCCAATGCCTTGGCCGTGGCAGCCAATCCCCCGGGACGCGGGATGGACGACAATCCCGGACGCGGCAATGGGCCAAAGCCCCAGTTGACACAGACAGTGCTGGAGTTCCAGACCATGGTGGGCGTCGACGGGCCCTTCCTGGGAACCGCGAACCCGATCCGCGGTGTCAATGGGGGCGGCCTCCCCTGGGTGCTCGATGCCGCCAAGGGCGAGCTGAAGGACGACGGCAAGCTGGAGATCGAGGTTCAGGGGCTCGTGATCCCCGGGACCAGCGGTTGCGGAACCGACTGCAACCCGGCGCCCTTCTTCCGGGCGATCCTGAGCTGCCTCACGGTCGACGACACCGGGACCGTGGTGACGGACAACCTCATCACCGACCCCGACGCGACGGAGATGATCGGCGAGTCGACGGCGGGGGACGCCAAGATCGAGGCCATGCTCGAGCTGCCGGGCGTCTGTCTGGCCCCAATCGTCTTCGTCACGAACCCTGGTGGGGCCTGGTTCGCCGTCTCCGGTGTCGGCGTTGTCCCGTGAGACCCGGTTGGGGCTTCACCACCGATCGAGCCGCCGCGCGAGGCTACCCCCGCGCGGCAACGCCCCAGTTCGCCTGAGCTCGCCTGAGCTCGCGTAAATCTGCGTATCAAGCAGCGCGCTTCTCGTAGGTTCCGACCAGCTCGGTGTGGGCCAGGATGTGATCCTCCATGGCGAGCAGCAAGGCATCTTTGGTGGGGTTTCCAAGCTCCTTGGGGAGCACGGCGTCCAGGGCATAGAGGCGGTGGAAATAGCGGTGTCGCCCGACCGGCGGACAGGGTCCGCCGTAACCCGTACGCCCCCAGCTATTGATGCCTTCACCGCAGCCGGGGGGGAGCCGATCCGAGGCGATGCCCTCCTCGAGCCCTTGAGCGCTGGGTGGCAGGTTGTAGAGGATCCAATGGTCCCAGACCATGCGGGGGGCGGCCGGATCGGGGGCGTCGGGGTCATCCACGATGAGCACCAGGCTCCGAGTGCCATCGGGCAACCCGTCCCAGGTCAGACCCGGAGAAAGGTCTTCCCCTTCGCAGGTGCACCTCGATGGGATCTCGGCACCATCCTCGAATGCATCGGATTTGAGAACCAGTCGGTGCATGCGGCCTCCGGACTTGTGCTAGGGTTCACGGTCAAATGCAGAGCCTGAGTCCTCGGTCTCCGATCTTCAGATGACGGTCTCAGAGGACTCACCGAGTCGACAGTCGGGCAAGCTCGCAGGTTAGATCCTAGCATTAGGATCAAGGTCTAACCGCAGATCACGAGGCGGTGGCCCCAGCGCAACAGGACAAATCGCCCCAGCGACGGTTTACCCCTCCCTAGCTGTGCGTCCTTCGGCGGCCCAAGGCCGCCCTTTTTTTGCCCGCCGGCGCTCCCCTTCCCCATCACTCCCCTGGTAACGCGGGCCAGCCCCCTCTGGGACTTGGTGGACCTCCGGGCCCCTGAAACCGGTACACTTGACCTGTCGCCTGGGAGCGACGAGACCGGTGCAGCACGGGCAGATGAAGCGGTTTAAGAACATCCTCTACGTCGCCATGGGGGACGAAGCGGGACCCTGCGCCCTGGAGCGCGCCGCCACCCTCGCGGAGAACAATCAGGCCCAGCTCACCGTGGTCTCGGTGATCGATTCCCTTGCCTTGGGCACCTCAACCCAGGAGCCAAACCTAAGCGCAGGCGGGCTCCAGGGAACCATCGCCGATGCACTGCAGCAGCACCTGGAGGCGCTGGTCGCGCCCTGGCAGGACCGGGTGGACATCAGCACCGGGGTGCTCACCGGTGCCTATGACATCGCGGTAGTTCGGGACGTCCTGCGCAACGGGCGGGATCTGGTGATGAAGTGCTCCGGCGGCGGTGGCCTTAGAGAACGCCTGCTGGGCATGGACGACCTCAACCTGCTGCGCAAGTGCCCCTGCCCCGTGTGGCTCTGCAAGCCCGGCTCGCCGGCCCGGTATCGATCCATCCTGGTAGCGGTTGATCCCGATGACGCCTATCCCCCCGCCGAGCTCGAGACCCGCCACGAGCTCAATCTGCGCCTACTGGAGCTGGCGGCCGCGCTCGCCCTCTCTGAGTTCGCGGAGCTCCACGTCGTGCACGTCTGGAACGCGCCGGGCGAGACCGCCATGCGGGGGGCCTTCCTGACCACCCCCGAGGAGCAGATCCGCGACTACGTCAACGCCGAGCAGATGCGGCGCCTAGGGCTCCTCGAATGCCTGATGGACGAGGTCGCCGCCCGCCTCGGAGCGGAGACCCTCGCCTACCTGAAGCCAGTCCGGCACCTGCCGAAGGGCTGGCCTCGGGACGAGATCCCGGCGCTGGCGCAACGTATCGGCGCCGACCTCGCCGTCCTGGGCACCGTGGCACGCGGCGGCCTACCGGGGCTCCTGATGGGGAACACGGCAGAGATCCTGCTGCACCACCTGAGCTGCTCGGTGCTCGCCCTCAAGCCCGCGGCATTCGTCACTCTGGTGACGCTCTGAGTCTCCTTCCCTGGAGCCAACGCCCGCCGTTCTGACGCGGCCCGATCTCGCGGTCTCCGCTCGCAAGGGAACCGCAGCCACGACGGCTAGCCCAAGGACTCGCGGAACCATTGAATGGCGACCGGATCTCCGGGCCCTACTGGGTGGCGATCGGATCCCCGCGGGAGTGAATACCATGAATGCAGCATCACCCGTCTTGGAGCACCCCCATCAATTGAGCGCCGAGACCGTCGTCGAGCGCCTCGCGACCGGCGCCGAGGGGTTGACGGAGAACCAGGCCGCCGAGGCCCTGCACCGCCACGGCCCCAACCGGCTGCCCCCGCCGCCCAAGCGCTCGCCCCTGCTGCGGCTCCTGGCCCAGTTCCACAACATCCTGATCTACCTGCTGATCATCGCCGCCCTGGTGACGGCCCTGCTGGGACACTGGGTCGATACCGCGGTGATCCTGGGGGTGGTGGTCATCAACGCGGTCATCGGGTTCATCCAGGAGGGCAAGGCGGAGAAGGCCCTGGAGGCGGTGGGCGACCTGCTCACCCCGACCTGCACCGTGCTGCGGGACGGCGCCCGACTTAGCCTGCCTGCACAAGAGCTGGTCCCGGGGGACCTGGTCCTGCTCCAGTCCGGGGACCGGGTCCCGGCGGACTTGCGCCTGGTGAGGGTGCGGGAGCTGCGCATCGACGAGTCCATGCTGACCGGCGAGTCGGTCCCGGTGGAGAAGGCCACGGGGGCGGTGGCCAAGGACGCCCCCGTGGCCGAGCGCACCGGCATGGCCTACACGGGAACCCTGGTGACCTCGGGCCAGGGCCGCGGGATCGTGGTGGCCACCGGCACCAGTACCGAGCTCGGGCGCATCAGCGCCATGCTCTCCCAGGTGCGCACCCTGACGACGCCGTTGCTGCGCCAGCTCGCGGTCTTCGGCCGCTGGCTGACCTGGGCCATCGTCGCCATCGCCGGGGCGACCTTCTGGTTCGGCCACTGGGTGCAGGGCATCGCCTTCCGGGACAGCTTCCTCGCCGCGGTGGGGCTCGCGGTGGCGGCGATCCCCGAGGGACTGCCCGCCATCATGACCATCACGCTCGCCATCGGGGTCCAGCGCATGGCCCGGCGCCATGCCATCATCCGCCGCCTGCCGGCGGTGGAGACCCTGGGCTCCGTGACGGTGATCTGCTCGGACAAGACCGGCACCCTCACCCGCAACGAGATGACCGTGGCCCGGGTGGCTCTGCCCGAGGGGACCTGGCGGGTGAGCGGCGTGGGCTACGAGCCCAAGGGCGACGTGACGCCGGAGGATGGCGAACCCGCGGCCGACGAGACCGCGCGAGCGGCCCTCGCCGAGCTGGCCCGGGCGGGGCTCCTGTGCAACGAGTCCGAGCTTGGGAGCACCGAGTCGGGCTGGCAGATCCAGGGGGATCCCACCGAAGGGGCCCTGGTGGTCCTGGCGGCCAAGCTGGGCCTCGATCCAGCCCAGGAGCGCCGGCAGTATCCCCGCATCGACCTGATCCCCTTCGAGTCGGCCCACCGCTTCATGGCCACCCTGCACCATGACCACGCGGGCCACGGCTTCGTCTACGTGAAGGGGGCCCCGGAGCGGATCCTCGACCTGTGTGGTCACGAGCGTCGGGGCGGCGACGAGGCCCCTCTGGATCCGCAGGGCTGGCACGCGCGTGCCGAGACCCTGGCGGCGGACGGTCACCGGGTCCTGGCCGTCGCATTCCGCGCAGCGGACCCAGGGCAGCGGGAGCTGCGCTTCGACGACCTGGAGGGGGGCCTCACCCTGCTCGGGCTGGCGGGCATCATCGACCCGCCCCGGGAGGAGGCCATCCGGGCCGTGGCCCAGTGCCGCACCGCGGGCATCCGGGCGAAGATGATCACCGGGGACCATGCCGCTACCGCCCGGGCCATCGGGCTGGAGCTGGGGATCGGCGATGGCCGCTCGGCCCTGGCCGGCCCCGAGATCGAGGCCCTGGACGATCAGGCCCTGGAGGAGCAGGCACTGGCGGTCGACGTCTTCGCCCGTGCCAGCCCCGAGCACAAGCTGCGCCTGGTGCAGGCCCTGCAGCGTCGAGGCGCGGTGGTGGCCATGACCGGCGACGGGGTCAACGACGCACCCGCGCTCAAGCGGGCCGACGTGGGGGTGGCCATGGGTGCCAAGGGGACCGATGCGGCCCGAGAGGCCGCCGAGATGGTGCTCACCGACGACAACTTCGCCTCCATCGTCCACGCCGTCGAGGAGGGGCGCACCATCCACGACAACCTGACCAAGGCCATCCTCTTCATCCTGCCCACCAACGGGGGCCAGGCGGGGGTCATCATCCTCGCCATCCTGGCCGGGCTCACCCTGCCCATCACCCCGGTGCAGATCCTCTGGGTCAACATGGTCACGGCGGTGACCCTGGCCTTGGCCCTGGCCTTCGAGCCCGCGGAGCCCAGGGTCATGACCCGGCCGCCCCGGGACCCGGCGGCACCGCTGCTCTCCCCCTTCCTGATCTGGCGCATCCTGTTCGTCTCGGCCCTCCTGGTCGCCGGCTCCATCGCCATCTTCCACTGGGAGCTGGAACGGGGCGTGGCCCTGGAGAGCGCCCGGGTCGCCACCATCAACACCCTGGTGGCCGGCCAGATCTTTTATCTTCTGAGCGCCCGGGTCGGTACCGAGTCGAGCCTGACCTGGGATGGGCTCGCGGGGAATCGCCTGGTCCCGTTGGTGATCGGCGCCATTGTCACCCTGCAGCTCCTCTTCACCTATGCCCCGCCCATGGAGGCCCTGTTCGGAACCGGCCCCCTGGACGGGGCCGCTTGGGTGCGCATCCTGGGCTGGGGGCTGTTGGTGTTCCTGGCGGTGGAGCTGGAGAAATGGGCGATCCGCCGCTACCGTGCCCGCCGCGCCTGAGAGGACGAGCAGGAGGCGACGCTATCGAGGGGCCAGATCGAGGTTGCTCAGGCTCGCGTTCGGGATGAAGGCAGTCCTTTGGGGTCTCTTCGTCTGATTGACGTCCATTGGCGGACTGTCGCTTTTCTCAGGATGGATCGGCCGCGGCCTCGGCCCGCCCGACCCCCGTGCAGACGTGCTGGGCGAAGCCGGCGCCGGCCTCGGCGTAGAGGTTGAAGACCAGGTCCACGCCCGCCTGCTGGAGGACCTGCTCATCGTCCCGGTACTGGGCAATCGCCCCCATGATCCCGTTGAACCCCTCCGCCTTGAGGTGACGGGCCGCGAAGACATTCTCCGAGACCCTGGGCATTGCGAGCAGCACCAGACGCAGGGTCCCGTCCCGGCACCGCAAGCGGTGCCAGAAGTCCGGGTCCGTAGCGCTGCCCTGGATCACCTGGCGCCCCGCCGCTTGATGCCGGCGCACCACGTCGGCATCGGCGTCCACCCCGACCGGCCTGCCCCCCCGCTGCAGGGCCATGGCATCGTAGGCGCCGGTCCCCACCCCGCCCATGCCGAGGATCAGCACGTCCGCGTCACCTGGATCGATCTCGGCCTCCGCCGGGATGCGCCGCCGACTCTCGCGGCGGCACAGGCGAGGGCTGAAGCGCTCGTAGATTTCGTGGGACTTCGCATTGAGCGGCGAGGCCAGGACGAAGGACAGGGACAGCCCCACCGCGACGATGGTAAGCCACTCGGGGGCGATCCAGCCGAGCTCGACCCCGATGGCCACCACGATGAGCCCGAACTCGCTGTAGTTGGCCAGGCTGAGCGCCGTCAGCAGCGAGGTGCGCGCGCGCAGGCGAAACAGGAGCAGCAGCCGGTGGTAAAGCCAGAACTTCAGCGGGAGAGCCAGCAGCAGGAGGATCGCGATCAGGTCCATGGTCAGGGTAGGTGCCCCACCGAGGCCGATGCTCAGGAAGAATCCGACCAGGAACAAGTCCTTGAAGCCGAGCAGGCCGTCCGCTAGCTCCTTGGACTTGGGGTGTGAGGCGACCATGACCCCAAGGATCAGGGCCCCAAGGTCCCCCTTGACCCCGACCAGCTCGAAGACCTGATAGGCGCCGAGCGCCAGGGTGAGACCGAAGAGAACCACCAGCTCCCCGTGACCCGAGCGCTCCAGCAGCCGCAGGATCAGGGGCCGCGCCGGGATCAGGAGCAGAAGGAGCAGGGCCCAGAGGGTCGGCAGCTTACCGGTGGAAAAGGCCAGGAAGATCACCGCCGCCAGGTCCTGCACGATGAGGATCCCAATGGCCAGGGTGCCGTAGTAGGACCCGAGCTCGCCCTTGTCCTCCAGCAGCTTGACCGCGAAAACGGTGCTGGAGAAGCTCAACGCGAAGGCCAGCAGGGCGGCGCTGCGCCAGTCCAGCGCGGCCAGATAGGGCAGGCCCAGGGCATCGAGGGCCATCAGCGTGGGCATCAGGAATCCGACCGCCAGGGCCAGGTGGAGCCCCGCCACCCCCCAGACCTGGGGCTCGACCAGGCTCTTGACCTTGAGCTTGAGCCCGATGCTGAAGAGGAGCAGGGTCACCCCCAGGTCGGAGAGCCGATCGATGGTCTCGTTGCCCCTCACCCCAAGGGCGTGCAGGAGGAAACCCGCGGCCAGGTAGCCCACCAGGGGCGGCAGGCCAATCTGACGCGCCCCCAGGCCCAGCACGAAGGCGATCGCGATCCAAACGATATCGAGCATCCGAGGGTCCTGCGAGGGGAGGCCAAGAGGGACAATGCGCGCCGGACCCCGGCATGATCGATGCCAGGTCCGATCCGCAGGTCGGGGCCGATGGTAACCCCTGGCTTGACCTCAAGCACCCAGGGACGCGATTTCCGCCCCAAGCGGCCAGGCAGGCGCTTCAGTTACGGTATAATTTCGGCTTTCCGAACAACCCCTGAGGGTTGTTCGATTCCGCCACCCCGAGCGCTTCCGCCTCACGCACAGGCCCTTACACACTTACCGAAGGATCCCCGATGTCTGACTACAATGCCGAGGACGTCCGCAACATCGCCCTGGTCGGTCACGCCGGCTGCGGCAAGACCACCCTGGTCGAGGCGCTGCTCGCCGCCACCGGCGTGATCGCCGCCCCGGGGAGCGTCGCCAAGGGCAGCACGGTGTGCGACTTCGACGCCCTGGAGAAGGAGCTGCAGCACTCCCTAGACTCCGCCATCGCCAGCTTCAATGCCCACGGCAAGCACATCAACCTGATCGACACCCCCGGCTACCCTGACTTCCTGGGCCGCGCCATCTCGGTGCTGCCGGCGGTGGAGACCGCCGCCCTGGTGGTCAACGCCCAGGCCGGGGTGGAGTCCGTGACCCAACGGATGTGGAAGGCGGCGGACAACCGAGCCCTGTGCCGCATCATCATCGTCAACCAGATCGATGCCCCGGGGGTGGATCTGGCGGATCTCACCGGCCAGATCCGGGAGTCCTTCGGTCCCGAGTGCCTGCCCATCAACCTGCCCGCCGGGGGCGGGACCCGGGTGATCGACTGCTTCTTCAACCCAAGCGGGGAGGCGACCGACTTCTCCTCGGTGGCCGAGGCCCATGGCCAGATCATCGACCAGGTGGTGGAGGTGGATGAGGCGCTCATGGAGCTCTACCTGGAGCAGGGTCAGGAGCTCGCCCCCGAGCAGCTCCACGACCCCTTCGAGGCGGCCCTGCGGGAGGCCCACCTGATCCCCATCTGCTTCTGCTCGGCCCAGACCGGGGCCGGAATCCCGGAGCTGATCGAGATCCTGGTGCGCCTCATGCCCAACCCGGCGGAGGGCAATCCGCCTCCCTTCATGAAGGGCGAAGGCGCGGGGATGGAGCCCATCGGCGTCTCACCAGACCCTGCTAAGCACGCCCTCGCCCACTGCTTTAAGGTGATCAACGACCCCTTCCGAGGCAAGCTCGGCATCTTCCGCATCCACCAGGGACGCATGACACCGGCGAGCCAGCTCTTCATCGGTGATGCCCGCAAGGCATTTAAGGCCAATCACCTCTACCGGCTCCACGGCAACGAGCTGATCGAGGTGCAAGAGGGGGTGCCGGGGGACATCCTGGCGGTCGCCCGGGTGGATGAGATCCATTTCGACGCCGTGCTCCATGACTCCCACGACGAGGACCATCACCACCTCACCAGCATCGAGTGCCCGGTGCCCCTGTTCGGACTCGCCGTCACCCCGGCCAAGCGGGGCGACGAGCAGAAGCTCAACGATGCCCTGCACAAGCTCCAGTCCGAGGACCCCTGTCTGCACGTCGAGCACCACGCCGCCACCAACGAGACCATCATGCGGGGCCTGGGCGAGCTGCATCTCAAGGTGCTGCTACGGCGTCTCTCGGAGCAGTTCCATGTGGAGGTGGAGACCCGCCCGCCCAGCATCCCCTACCGGGAGACCATCACCGCCAAGGCGGAGGGACATCACCGCCACAAGAAGCAGACCGGCGGCGCCGGCCAATTCGGCGAGGTCTTTCTGCGGGTGGAGCCTATGGAGCGAGGGGCTGGGTTTGAGTTCGAGGACGCGACCGTGGGCGGCTCCATCCCCGGCAACTTCATCCCCTCCATCGAGAAGGGGGTGCGTCAGGTGCTGACCGAGGGGGCCGTGGCCGGCTACCCCATGCAGGACGTCAAGGTCATCGTCTATGACGGCAAGTACCACCCGGTGGACTCCAAGGACATCGCCTTCTCCACCGCCGGGCGCAAGGCCTTCCTAGACGCGGTGGACAAGGCCAGGCCCGTGATCCTGGAGCCCATTGTCAAGATCCGGGTGGTGGCCCCCGACTCCTGCATGGGCGACCTGGCCGGAGACCTTTCCAGCCGCCGCGGGCGCATCAGCGGCAGCGAGTCCAAGACCCGGGGGCGCATCGCCATCGACGGCGAGGTGCCGCTCGCCGAGCTCAACGGCTACGACCAGCGGCTCAAGGCCATCACCGGCGGCGAGGGCACCTACTCCATCGAGCTCAGCCACTACGAGGCCGTTCCCGGAAACATCCAGAAGCAGCTCGCGGAGGCCTACCAGCGCAGCGAGGAGTAGCCGCGCGTGGGGCCGTCGGCCGTTCGGCCGACGGCCTTCGATCACCGCCCCGTCGAAGGCCGGACGGCGTGGCCTCCGTGGGGTAGATCGTGTTGATGTTTAGCGGCGAGGCCCTGCTCGGACATGGAACCTGGGACACGCCGTGCAAATATCCCGCGCGGCTCCAGGCCGCTGTCCTTGGCGCCCGGGGGCACCGTCCGCCCCTAACCCAGCCCCAATCGGCGTCGTCTCGAGTTGGGATTCTGCAGGCCCCGCTGGGGCAAGCCCGCTGTTCATTGGCGGGCCCCATCAGGCCCGCCCTCGCGCCGGCCTGTCATGCCGACTGCTCAACCAGAGTCCGAGCGCGATCAGGGACACACCGGCGCCATGGACCCACTGCCACCGCTCCCCGAGGAGGACGACGGCCAGCAGGGCACCGAACACCGGTAGCAGATGGATATACTGACCGGTGCGGTTGGCCCCCAGCTCGGCCACGGAACGATTCCAGATCACGTAGGCCAGCACCGAGGGGAACAGGGCCACATAGCCGAGGGCCGCGAGGTTCGCCGGGGTCAGGTCGAATCGATTTCCTTGCCAAAGATCCCAGCCATAGAGGCCGGCCAAGGGCAGAGTGCCGATGGCAACGGTGGCGGTGAGGAAGACCAACGGGTCCAGATCCGCGGGACGCCAGCGCAGGCACACCGAATAGAGGGCCCAATCCAGACCGGCAGCGAGGATCCAGAGATCGCCGCTCGTCAGGCGGACAGCCGCGAGCCGCGCCGGGTCCCCTTCACTCACGATCACCGCGACGCCCGCCAGCGACAAGGCCATCCCCAGGCCCTGCGCCGGGCTGATATGCCTGCGCAGCAGCATCCAGGAGAGGGCCAGGATGAGCACTGGGGTGGTGGAGGTGAGCAGGACGGCATTGGTCGCCGTCGTGGTCTGGAGCCCGATATAGGCAAAGGTGTTGTAGTTGGTCACGCCGAGCAGCGCGAGCAGGCTCAGGATCGGCCAGCTCGCCTTGACCGCAGCCCACTGGCTGACAAGCCGCCAGTAGCTGAACGGAAGCAGGATCAGAAGCGCCAAGGCCCAGCGCCAGAACGACAGGGCCAGGGGCTGGATCTCCGCATGCAGGGCCCGCCCCAGGATGAAATTGCCCGCCCAGAACAAGGGTGGCAGGGCCGCCGCCAGGACCAGGAGGCCGGGGCCGCCATCCGGCCCGCTTCGGTTCTGTCCCGGGCTAGCCACGGCTCAGCCGACCAGGACTGAGGCGCCCGGCCCAGTTTGAAGCGGTCGCTGACGCCGGCACGCGCTGGCGTGCCATAATTCGCGCTATCTCGTGAGCCCTTCTCGGAGAGTCCATGGAACCCGACCCTGTCGCTCGACGGCGCCGCGCCTGGCCCTGGGCCGCCGTGGCCCAGATCGCTTTGATGCTAGCCCCCGCCTTCTGCTTCGATGGGGCCCTGGCGCAAGCCGCCGACACGGGCGCCCGGGCTATCAAGGTCACCCCGGCGGAGCTCGACATCCACGCCACTTCCGCCCTTGTGGTGGACGAGCAGGGCCGCACCCTCTACGCCAAGCGCACCCGCGAGCGCAAACCCATCGCCTCCATCACCAAGCTGATGACCGCCATGGTGGTTCTGGACTCCGGCGCCCCCCTCAGCGAACCCGTCACCATCGAAGAATCCGACCGGGATACCCTGCGTAACAGCCGCTCGCGCCTGCGCATCGACCGCCAGGCGACCTTGCCGCGAGGGCAAATGCTCGCCGTCGCCCTGATGTCCTCGGACAACCGGGCCGCGTCGGCGCTCGGACGCACCGCGTTACCTGGGGGCAAGGCCGACTTCGTGGCGGCGATGAACCGCAAGGCGGCGGCCCTGGGGATGACCGACACCCAGTTCGCCGATCCCACCGGTCTCGATGGCCGCAACCAGTCGACCGCCGAGGACCTTCTGAAGCTGGTCCGAGCCGCCGCCGGATACCCTCTGATCCGGGAGATCACCAGCCGTGACAGCATGCAGGTTGCGCCCCACGGGGACCAGGGCCTGCTGGAGTACCGCAACACCAACCCCTTGGTGAAGAATCCCGAGTGGCAGATCGAGGTCAGCAAGACCGGTTTCATCAACGAGGCGGGTCACTGCCTGGTCATGCGCGCCCGGGTTGGAGGACAGCGCCTGGACATCGTGCTGCTCGACGCCTCGGGTAAGCGCACCCCGGTCGGCGACGCCGGGCGCCTGCGCCAGTGGGTCGTTGCCCAGCAGACTCGGCAGCCGGCCCGATTGGCCGGGACCGGGAGGGATCCTTGCGCGGATCCCTGGTCACTGAGCTGCTGGGAGTAACCGCGCCGCCCCGGTGAATCTACCCCAGCGGCGCCGCGCCACGGGCTAGCCCCGGCTCCGGGGCGCGGGTCTCGTCGATCCTTGCACACCGTCCCGACCGCGGGGTCTGTTGGGCGATCCGATGGGCGCCCGGGATCCGGACCCCGCGCCCTGAGCGGAGCGCGGGGTACGCGAGCGCAGCGGCGCCAGTCCGGCGATGGCTAGCAGGGCCGCCTGCTCCTCCTCCGTCAAGCGCCGCCAGACCCCCGGAAAGAGCCGCCGGCCCAGCTCCACGTTGCCGTAGCGCACCCGGATCAGCCGGCTCACCTGGCAGCCCGCCGCCTCCCAGAGCCGGCGCACCTCCCGGTTGCGGCCCTCCCTCAAGACCACGTGGTACCAGCGATTGGCGCCGGAGCCGCCCCGCTCTTCCACCCGCTCGAAGCGGGCCAGGCCGTCCTCCAGCTCGATCCCCTCGGTCAGTCGCGCCAGGGCCCCCGGGGGCACCTCGCCCAGGATGCGCACCGCATACTCCCGCTCCACCTCCCGGGAGGGATGCATGAGCCGGTTGGCCAGCTCCCCGTCGGTGGTGAAGAGGATGAGCCCCGAGGTGTTGATATCCAGCCGCCCTACCGCGATCCAGCGGCCGGCCTTGGGCCTGGGGAGACGCCGAAACACCGTGGGGCGCTCCTCGGGATCGCGGCGGGTGACCAGCTCCCCCTCGGGCTTGTGGTAGGCGATGATCTCCCGGGTGACCTCCCGCCGCCGGGTCCGGCGCACCTCATGGCCATCCAGGCGGATGCGATCGGCGCTGGTCACCCTGTCCCCAAGCTTTGCGACCTGGCCGTTGACCCGGATCCGCCCTTCGCCGATCCAGCCCTCGACCACCCGGCGGGAGCCCAAACCCAGCTCGGCCAGCACCTTCTGCAGGCGCTCGGCCGGCTCGTTGATGAGGGGCGGCGGTGCACGCCGCCCCCGGCCGCGAGGCCCAGTGCCCTGGCCCGACGGGCCTTCCCGGTGGCGCACTCAGATCTCCGCCACGACCTTGTCGTAGAAGGTCAGGTAGTCGTCCGGACTGGGACCCTCGCTCCACTCGATGGCCGAGCGGGGGTGCTGGTTGAGCTGACCCGTCAGGTTATAGGGGATGGAGGGGCCCCACTCGATCTCCCGGCGCAAGGGAACCAGGTGATTCTGGATAACCTCGATGATGGGCCTGAGGTTGAACTTGGGGTTGCGCAGAAAGCCCAGCAAGAGCTCGGTGTGGCAGTTGCCCGCCCCGCGACCGAAGCCATAGAGGGTGGAGTCCACCCGGTTGCAGCCCAGGATGATGGCCTCGATGGTGTTGGCGAAGGCGAGCTGCTGGTTGTTGTGGGCGTGAATGCCGACCTCTTTTCCGGTCCCCTCCAGCGCGGCAGAGTACTTCCGGTAGAGCCGGTCGATCTGCTCGCGGTAGAGATGGCCGAAGCTGTCCACGATCACCATGGTGCTCGCCGGGGTATCGGCGATGGCCTCGAGCACCGTGTCGATCTCCTCCTCGGTGATGTTGGAGACAGCCATCAGGTTGGCG
>JBLMWY010000171.1:0-21980 GCA_050257475.1 Bdellovibrio bacteriovorus | reverse complement strand
AGTACGCGAGCGGCAGCCGCCGGCACGGGCTCGGCAAGCTGCTCGCCGCCGCCGGCCGCCTCGGCGAGGCCGAGTACCGCTTCGCGCGCATCGAGCAGAAGGTCGTCCTCGTCAGCGCGTCCGACGCCAGATCCACGATCAGGACCCCGAACCGCTCGCCCCGATCCTCCACCGGGAAGGACGCCACCGGCCGCCGGGCCCCGTTGGACAGGGGCAGGTCGAACACCCCTTGGTCGAACCCGTCCTTGCAGGCGAGGCAGCCCGCGCCTGAGCAGGCGCCCTGTTGCTGGCTCAGGCTGCGTGTGGTGATGGTGAGGCGGCCCCGCTCCTGCTCGGGATCGTCCTGGAGGCAGAGGGTCACGGGACCGACCCCGAGCCGGTCCTGAATGTCCTGCAGGGTCCGTCTGAGGGAGGGCTCGGAGATCTGGGACTCGTTCAGCCGGGTGCCCACCCGATAGAGCAGCTCCAGGGACTGGTTGGAGCGCGCCAGGTCGCGGGTCTTCTGCTCGACCCGCCGCTCAAGGTCCACGTAAAGCCGGGAGAGGTCCTCGCCCATCCGGTTGAGCGCCGCCCCCAACCGGCCCAGCTCGTCGTCCCCGGTGAAACGGGTGCGCCCAGAGAAGTCCCCCCGGCGCGCCCGGTCGGCCACCCGAAGCAGCTCACCGAGGGGGACGATGAAGCGCAGCACCACGAGGACCAGGGTGAAGGTGGCCATGAGGACGGTCAGGATCAGGACCCCCGCCTGGATCTCTTGGAGCCGGGCGATCCGCCCCTCCGCCACCTGCTCCAGCAGCGCCACGAGGTTTTCGATCTCCGTGACAAACCCGTCCACCTCCCGCAGGTACGAGATGCCCGCGGAACCGGCCGCCCCCTCCCCCAGCGCGCGCAGCTCGACCGCCAGGGCAGGGCGCATATGATCACGCCAGGTGTGCCAGACCCGCTCATAGGCGGCCCTCACCGCATCGTCCGACTTCCTGGGTACGGCCCAGGCAAGCCGCGGGCTCTCCAAACGGGACTCAAACTCGCCGGCCAGCCGAGCAATCCGCTGCGCTTGCTCCGGCGCCCCCTGGGTTTGATCCGCTACGGCCATCCCAATGCGATAGGCCTGCATCCGCAGGGAGCCCGATTGGTTCACCGCCACCGCCAGCCCCTCCATGGTCCGGGCGATGAAGACCGAGCTGAGCATGGACACCACCCCGAGGGCCACCACGAAGCCCAGCAGCAGCCCAATACGGAGGAGGATCGGTTTGTTGGCAAGCTGCTGAATCATGCTTCGCATAACCTGGGGTAATTAGCGCAGTCGCACCTTGAGGGAAAGGGTACTACCACCAAAGGGCGGAAGCCGCGCGGGCCGACCGGGCGGAAGTCTTCCAGGAAAGCACACAGAATATTGCTTTCAATGGGTTAGCCTCGCCTCACCCTACCACCTTGGAGGTATTTCCCGACACCCTTCTCGGATTTGTGACCCCTTGCCCCGCCTACCCCCACCGATAGACTGGGACTGAAGCGGCAAAAATGGCCCCAACCGCCCCGGTGGGGCCCAGCGAACTTTTGAGATGAACGACGCCGACCGATCGAGCACCTATCTCCCCTACCTCCAAGGGATAAGCCCGCTCAATGAGCTGGGAGAGGAGCCACTGCGCCATATTGCCGGGGGCAGTCTGCTGCGTACCCTCTCCCGGGGTCAGATCCTGTGCGAGAAGGGGAGCCGGACCGGGGGATTCTTCTGTGTCCTCGGCGGCCGGATCAAGCTCTCAGCGGTGAATGCCGACGGTGGCGAGCGGGTGCTCGACCTGGTCCTGCCCGGCCGAGTCTTCGGCCAAGCCTCGACGGTCCTGGACCAGCCCTTCCCCGTGCTCGCCCAGGCACTGACCGACTCCGAGGTCCTCCAGGTCGGTCGGGAACGGGTTCGTGAGGCGATGGAGCGCTGGCCTGAGGTGGCGCTGGCCCTGCTGCGCTCCCTGGCCCAGGACTGCTACCGGCTGATCCACGATCTGGAAGCGTGCTGCCTCATGTCGGCCGGTCAGCGGTTGGTGGACTTCCTGATCAAGGAGTCCGAGGGAGGGCACCGCAACGGGGACCGTAGCCAGGTGGTCCTGCCGGTGTCCAAGGCGGTGGTCGCGTCCAGCCTCAACCTGACCCCCGAGACCTTCTCCCGGGAGCTCCACGAGCTCGCGCGTCAGGGTCTGATTCAGGTGGACCGGCGCACAGTACACATCCCCTCGGTGAGCCAGCTACGCGAGCGCCTTGAAGGGCGCGACGCCGAAGCCCGTCATTGAGTCGCTGACTCCTTAGCCCGGCGCAGGAGGGGTGCGCGCCTGGCCAAGCCCAAGCGTCCCCCGACCGAACCTTGGCGAACCCGGTGAGAGCCGGCTATTCGCATCGCAAAGGGCCGCGCGCGATCGGCTCACCCTCGGCCTTGATCCTCGCGCACCCCTCAGGGGCGCGCGCTGGCGATGCTCAGAAGCTGTTGTCCACCAGCAGATCGACCTCGGCCTGGGGGACGTGGCACTGGAGGCAAAAATACCGCGAGCCGACCACCTTAGGCTTGACCGCTCCAGGCTCATTGCGCATGTCCACGTAGTGGCTTTTCGGCATGGGGGAGGGCTCATCCGCATCCTTTTCCTTATCCCAGAGGTCCTGGTCGTCGTGGCACTTGAGGCACTTGTTGCTCTTGAGGGTGACCACGGCTGAGTCCGCGATGCTGTGCGGTATCGGCGGCGGGGCATCGTCAAATGCGGCGGGCAAGGTGGTATTGGCGTCCTCGGGATCGGTAGCGATGTAGTCGAAGGCCACCGGATCCGGGGTGTCGAAGACGCTCGCCGCCAGGCCGATCTCATCATCCGACCAGGCCGGATCCCCGGCCCAGGCCAAGCTCCCCCCCAAGCAGACGCCAGCCAGCACGAGCGCAGAGTATCTCAGGGTCTTCATCGCAGGTTCTCCTTCAGTGGGAGCGGAACCAGGGGTCCCGCCTGCAGGCGCCAGCCGAATGCCAGGCTCTCCTTGGGGCAGATCGGGATGCAGCGACCGCAATTGGTACATTCGCCAGACAGGACCTGGCCTTCCTCGGCCAGGCGTTTGAGGTTCAACACCTGGGGCTCCGGGCAGACGACCGCGCAGTCCCCGCAACTGTTGCAGGTCTCCCGATCGAACTTCACCCGAAGCTGCGCGGTGCGGCTCCCCAGCAGGGAATAGAAGGCACCCAGGGGACAGAGGTGGCCGCACCAGCCGTGCTTGAGCACCAGCCAGTCGAACAGAAGGAGGCCCAGCAGGGCCGTCCATCCCAGACCCATGCCGTAGAGGATCTCCCGGTGCATGGCGCCGATGGGGCTCACCCATTCAAAGGCCGGCAGCCCGATCACCAGGGAGAGCAGCAGGGCCATCCCCAGGACGATATAGCGGAGGCTGCGCGGAACGGAGAACAGGTTCTTCCGCCAGATCTTCTGGTGCAGCCAACCGGCGAGGTCGGTCACGAGATTCACGGGACAGACCCAGGCACACCAGACGCGCCCTCCCACCACCAGAAAGAAGGCGAACACGATGGCCGCGCCCAGCAGGGCCTCGGGCTGCGGGAGGTGGCCCGTGAGCAGGATCTGCAGGGTGGCGAAGGGGTCGGCCAAGGGGATCTGACCGAGGACCATGGAGGCGCTCAGGTTTCCGGACAGCAGGGGCTGCCCGAACAGGACCCAACCCCAGTGCAGGGTGCCGAAAAAGAGCAGGAGCACGCCGATCTGCACGACCCGGCGTAGGATCAGATAGCGCCAGCTCCAGAGCCTGCTCACGGCCAGATCGTCCTTCCGGTCAAAGAAACGCGATCGGTCATCACGGCGGCCGCCTCCCGTCACCCCTAGAGATCTTGCTGATTCAGATAGTCCAGCCCCGGCACCTCGGCCGGCAGCGTCACCCCTTCGCTCAAACCTTCCACCCCATCGGTCGGCGGCGTCTCGGACGCCCCCCCTAGATGCTTCCAACCCAGGCGGTAGTGATCGCCAATCTTCCCTTGGATCAGATGCGCGGGCATGACCCGGATCGCCGCCACCTCGGTCGGGCAGGCGCCCTCGCAGATGCCGCAGCCGGTGCAGTCGCCGCTGTGGACCACCGGCAACAGCATGGCGTGCTTGCTCAGGCCCCGCCGACGGGTCTCGACCGTGATCGCCTTCTCCCGCAGGGGGCAGACCCGGTAGCAGATCTCGCAGCGCAGACCCTGCCACGACAGACAGTGCTCGGTGTCGATGAAGGCCAGCCCCATGCGGGACTGCATGACATCCTCCAGGGCCGGAGACAGGGCCCCGGTCGGGCAGGCGTTCTTGCAGGGGATGTCATGACACAGGTAGCAGGGGATCTGCCGCGGCTCGAAGTAGGGGGTCCCGAGGGGGGCGCGATCGGCGACGGCGGCGAGCTTGAGGGTGTCATAGGGGCAGGCCTCGACACAGCGCCCGCATTTGATGCAAAGGGCATTGAAATCTTTGTCCGCGAGTGCTCCCGGCGGACGCAGTGCCAAAGGAGCCGCCCGCGCATTCTGGATCACCAGATAGGACCACAGCATGCCGCCGCTGGTCGCGAGGGCCGCACCTTGAATGGTCTTCTGGATGAAACCGCGCCGCGTCGACATGGGACTTAGCCAGCACCATCAGAGAACGAGGATACGGCGCAACCGCACGCGGGGAATGAGTCCCGACAGCCCCGCGCCCAACGAGGGCGGCAGGGGCACCCGCCATCCGGGCGACCCCTGTCCGGCCATCCCTGGCTCATGCCTTGTAGACCTTCACGGCCGCCTTCTTGAAGTCCTCCTCCTTGGAGATCGGGCAGGTGGCATCGATGCAGAGCTTATTCACGAGCACCGCCTCGTCGAAGAAGGTGATGAAGGTATAACCCTTGGGTGGACGGTTGCGGCCTTGGGTCTCGACCAAGGCCTTCACCTTTCCCCGCCGCGACTCGATCCACACGGGGTCCTGACGCTTCAGACCGCGCTTTGCCGCGTCGTCCTCATTCATGTCGAGGACGGCCGCCGGCATGGCGCGATGGAGCTCGGGCACGCGCCGCGTCATGGTCCCCGTGTGCCAGTGCTCCAGGAGTCGGCCCGTGCTAAGCCACAGATCGTAGTTCGCGTCAGGCGACTCCACGGGCGCGGCATAGGGCCTGAAGAAGATCTTCGCCTTGCCCGGGAACTTGGTCTTCTCTTGCGTGGTCGGTCCATCCAGGTTGCCGCTCGGCAGCTCCTTCATGGCCGGACCATAGAACTCGAAATCCGCGGCCTTAACATAGGGATCGTATTTGGCATTGAAGCGCCACAGGGTCTCCTTGCCGTCCACCACGGGCCAGCGCAGGCCCCGCACGTCATCCGCGTAATAGACATCGAAGGGCGCGAGGTCATGATGGTGACCGCGGGTAAAGGCGGCATGCTCCTCGAACAGGGCCTTCTCCACGAACCAGTCCACGCCGAGGTGCTTGACGGTGTGATTGTCATGGCCCTTGGCGATGGGATCCGGCCAGGCGTATTTCTTGTTCTCTGGCGTCTCGAACAGGGCCTCGTAGAGCGTCATCTCAGGCTTGTAGCCCATCTCTTGGGCGGCGGCCAAGAGGTCCGGCAGCCTTCCCTCCTCGTATCCCTCCTGCTTGAGACCGGGGACCGGCTGCGCCTTCCAGACATCCCCGATGGTGAAGCGCTTGGAGAACTCCAGGATCTGCCAGACATCGCTCCGCGCCTCCCCCGGCGGGGCCACCTGCTCCCGCCACACCTGGGTACGCCGCTCGGCGTTGCCGTAGCCGCCCCATTTCTCGAAGATCATGGCGACCGGCAGGATGAGGTCCGCAACCTTCGCCGAGACACTCGGATACGCATCCGAGACCACCACGAAGTTGTCGAGCTCCCGCGCGGCCTTCAGCCAATGGTTGGCGTTGGCCATGTGTTGGAAGGGGTTGTTGACCTGCACCCAGAGCCAGGTGATGGAGCCGTCCTCCAGATCCCGCATGATCTTGGTGATGTGGCTGCCGGGCTTGGGATTGAGGGTCTTGGCCGGAAGGCGCCAGCCCTTCTCCGTGATCTCGCGGTGCTTCGGATTGGCGACCACCATGTCGGCGGGCAGGCGGTGGCTGAAGGTTCCGACCTCCCGGGCGGTGCCGCAGGCCGAGGGCTGGCCAGTCAGCGAGAAGGGGCTGTTGCCGGGTTCCGCGATCTTGCCCAGGAGCAGATGGACGCTGTAGATCTGCTCATTGACGGCGGTGCCGCGGATGTGCTGGTTGAACCCCATGGTCCAGAAGCTGTTGATCTTGCGGTCCTTCTCCGTATAGAGGTCCGCGAGCTGCTGGAGCTTTGCCTTGAATTCATCCAAGGGCTCGTCCGCGTCGCCCTTCGCCAGCTCCGCCACGAACTCCAGGGTATAGGGCTCGACCCCCTTGCGGAAGTCCTCGAAGGTCACCAGCCAGTGATTGTCGGCGGTGCCGGCATTGGCCTGCTTGACGGTATGCACCTGACTCGGGTCCTTGCCCAACCCGATGGCCTCCTCCCGCGTCAGGGTGACCTCCAGCTCCTTGGCCTGGATGTCCTTCTCCGCCTCGAAGGCAAACTTGTCGGTCGGACGCATGCCATAGCCGATATCGCTGGGCCCGGCGCAAAAGACGCAATGCTTGTCCACGAACTCTTGATTTACGGCGCCGCGCTGGATGATCTCCCGCGCCAGGTAGTTCAACAGCGCCATGTCCGCGTTGGGCTTGATGATGATCTCGAGATCCGAGCCCTCGGACGTCATGTTCCGGAAGGTCGTGATATTGACGATCTTCATCGCCGGATGACCCAAGCGACGATCGATGACGCGCTGCCAGAGGACCGGATGAGCCTCCGCCATGTTGGCGCCCCAGGCCACCACTGTGTCCGTGTACTCAATGTCGTCGTAATTACCCGGGGGCTCATCGATGCCAAAGACCTGCATGAACGCCGCGACCGCCGAGGCCATGCAATTGCGCGCATTGGGATCGATATTGTTGCTCCGGAAGCCGGCCTTCATCAGCTTGTTCAT
This sequence comes from Bdellovibrio bacteriovorus, assembly GCA_050257475.1. Classification (GTDB taxonomy): domain Bacteria; phylum Pseudomonadota; class Gammaproteobacteria; order Chromatiales; family Chromatiaceae; genus Thiodictyon. The sequence continues at coordinate 14,964 of JBLMWY010000171.1, read as the reverse complement.
GGCGTAGCCTTCCTGGATCAGCCATTGACCAGAGCCGATGACACCGATCCCCGTCGGCCCCTTCGCCTCATAGGCCTTTCTGAACTGCCGGGCCATCTCATCGAAGGCCTGCTCCCAGGTCACCGGGGTGAAGCGGCCCTTCTTGTCGAATTTCCCATCCGTCATCCGCATCAATGGCTGGGTCAACCGATCCTTGCCATAGAGGATCTTGCTGTTGAAATAGCCCTTGACACAATTCAATCCCCGATTTACCGGTGCATCAGGGTCTCCCTTGGTGGCGACGATCTTCCCTTGATGGGTGGCGATCTGAATACCGCACCCCACACCACAGAAGCGGCAGACCCCTTTATCCCACTGCCAGCCCTTCTCCGACTCCGCGATGGCGGCGCTCGCGCTGCGGCTGATGGGGATCCCGACGGCCAGCGCGGTCGCCGCGGCAACGCCCGATTTCAGGAATGAACGACGGCTGAGCTCCATGATTCCTCCCAGAGGTGAGTCTGTCATTTGGGTCGGCGACGGCGGCCAGGCGCGATCACGACCTAGGGGTACGCTAACTGGTTGCGCTTCCCGTGCGGCCCAGGGATGGCCGGCGAGCTAATCGAATGCCACGAGGGCATTTGATCAGCATCTCCCAAGGTTGGCTCTAGCCGGATGGACCTAGCCGGATGGACCTAGCCGGATGGATCCAGCGCGGCTGGGACCGCACCCCATTCCGGGGGTGGCTCATCAAAGACGTGATAAACCATTTCGGCCAGCATCACGCCCTTGACTGACTTAATGCGGCTGAGCGCCGCGACTTCGGCATCGACCGTTTCGGCCTCCTGCACGACGACGATCCGGCCGGTTTCCGGCTCCACGTGGTGGACCTCCACGCCGGGCAGATCAATGAGCCTGGCCTTCACCTCCTCGACCTGAGAGGGAGGCGCCACGACCAGTATCCCGGAGAGATTCATCAGTATTCCGTTAAACGCTAATAGAACCCTGCAGCTTCACCCTAGCAACCGCCAGGGCACCCGACCTTGAGATGAGTCAAGAATGGGCAGCCCAAACTGATCGAAGATGATGGGGATCAACGAACGTCGAATTGGGCGGACGATGCGGACGGTCGGTTGGAAAAATCGGTGCTCCCGGGGGGTAGCCATCGCCGGCACGGCCCCTCCTGGCGCAGGGCTGCCGCGCGCCGACAGGATCTGGACGGCATCCTGGCGGCCCTTTGGCTGGGCGCTTATTGGCGCCGCGCTGGTCCTCGGGTGCCCCGCCCTCGTGGCGGGATCGGACACGCCGCGAGGGGCCGCCATCTTCCAGGCGGAATGCGCCAAGTGTCACGGTACCGATGGTTTGGGGGGCAAGGCGGGGGAATACCCGCGTCTGGCCGGCCTGCCGGCGGGCTACCTCAAACAGCAGCTCGAGGCCTTCCGGGATCGCAAACGCCAGAACAAGCCGATGATCCCCGTGCTCAAGGCGGGCCGACTGCGGGGGGACGACATCGCGGCGGTCGCCGCCCACCTCGCCGGCCTACCGCCACCGGACCCGGAGCAGGTGGGCGTGCCGACGGAGCACGACTATGACCGCGAGCTGGGAGAAGGGCTCTACGTCGCCGGCTGCTCCCTCTGCCATGGCCTCGACGGGAATGGTAAGCCGGACACCGACAACCCCCCGGTCACCCGCCAATACCCCGCCTATCTCATCAAGCAGATGCGTGACTTCCGCGCCGGGCGGCGTTGGCACGAGCAGGCCGAGGAGCTCTTCGTGGAGGCCGAGCCCGAGGAGCTCGACGCCTTGATCGCCTACATGCTTGAGCTCAATCACCGGCCCGCGAGCCCCGCCGAGCCGGCCGCTCCGCCCAAGCTACCCCAAGATTAGCGGCCCCTCGGAGACCCGCGATGCCGGGTCCAGGCCCACCCGCGTGGCGTGGGAAATTTTCCCTTGCGGTCCATAAGACCCTTCTTATATACTGGATTTATCTGATCCAACCAACGAGGTCTCGATGCGCAAGCCACTCCTCATCCTCGCCCTCGCGGGCACCTTCGGTCTCACCCAGCAGGCGGCGATGGCCGATCACAACAGCCCCCATGGGGCCGGCTGGGCCCGGATGCCAAACGACATCCACAACACCCGGATCGACACCCTGGGCGACAACACCGCCTTCCGCGACTTCGTTCGCTACGGAAACGGGGCGGATTCCACCAATCGCTTCCTGACCGACAGCCGCGGTGGACGTAGCCTGTCGCAAGGCCGCGGAACCGGCGCCATGCAGCGTGGCGGCGGCGCTGGTGGTCGCGGCGGCCGCGGCGGCCGCTAGTCTCAACAGGCTCGAGCCCACCGGACCTCAGAGGTCTCGATGGGCTCGAGCCCCCCCGCCGGGGGACTTAGGGCCAGGCGCTCGGCCAGAGGGGCCGGCCCTCCCTCAACCGCGAGCCGCTCCGTGCTTCCCGTAGGCCCGAGCCTCCGCGTCCCCTACCCCCTCCGATGGGGCCTCGCCCCCCGCATCCTGAAGCGCCGCCCGCGGCTCGCTGAGGGTCAGGGCGAGGTCTTTCAGGGTCATGGGACCGAGGGCCTCGCCGATGGCCCCGTCGATGCGCGTCTCGATCTCCTGGATACCCCGATCCGGCGCCGTCCCCCGACACCCGCTCTCCTGCTCCTCGAAGCAGCGCACCCCGTCCAGCAGGGTCTTCACCAGGACGCCTTCGGGCGAGTGGGCCGGAAGATACCGAGGAGGATCGTCGCCACTGCGCACCAGAAAGTCCTCCCGGACCAGCAGATCGAGGATGCGCTGGGTGTTGGCCTTAGGTATACGCAGGCTCTCCGACAGGGCCTCACCGCTCCAGGCCGGCGCCCCGCGGACATAGTTGCGGGCGATGTGCCCCGCCACCACCAGCGCCAGACGCTCCCGCAGCCGGTTGGAGAGACGCAGATCCCGGGAGCGGGAGATCAGATACTCCGGGTGCTGGTGATAGAAGGCCACGTTGGCCCCGATCAGCAGGATCAGCCAGGCGACATAGACCCAGATCATGAACAGGATGGCGATCGCCAGGCCGGAGTAGACGGCCGTGTACTGGGTGGACTTGACGATGAAGCGGGCGAACACCCAGCCCACCGATTGCCACAGGAGGGCCGCCACCAGGCCGCCGATCAAGGCGGAGCCAAGCCGGACCCGCGTATTGGGCACGAAGACGTAGATGAAGGCGAAGGTCAGGGCCAGCAGCAGATAGGGCAGCAGGCGCCCGAGGGACTCGATCAGGGTCCCGAAGGGCTCGATGGAGAGGATGGTCTCCACGAAGTCGAAGCTGCGCAGGGTGGCAGACAGCGCCACGGCGGAGAAGAAGAGCACTGGCCCCACCAGGAGCACGCTCAAGTACTGGCTGAAGCGCTGGGCAAAGGGCCGCTGCACCTCCACCCGCCACGTGTAGTTGAACACCTGCTCGATCTTCTGGATCAGGGTGATGACGGTGTAGAGCAGCAGCACCAGACCCAGGGAGCCCAGGACCCCTACCTTCATGTTGTCCACGAAGCCGATGATGGCCGAGGTGGCCTCGGCAGCCCGCTCGCCCAGTGGGCTCAGGGCCTGAAACAGGATAGGCTCAAGCTGGTTATGGACCCCAAAGCCCTTGAGGACCGAAAAGCTCACGGCGAGCAAGGGGACCAGGGAGAGGAGGGTCGTATAGACCAGGCTCATGGCCTCCAGTGAAAGGTAGCCCTGGGTCAGGTCCCGCACCAGGGCGTGGACGACGCGCCCGGACCAGACCAGGGCCCGCCGCACCGGAGGCAGCTCGTCCAGCCGGTCCGCCCACAGAAAGGTATCCAGCCGGCTGGCATCGGGAAAGCGGTGGCTCATCGCTTGGAACCTGGGATCATGGTTCGCCCCCACGAGCGGATCGTCGTTAGGCCGCGGGGCGGGCGCGCTGATCTGGCCTCCGGGCTGACCGGTCCAGGCGGTCCCCCGGCGATCTGTCCCGGGCGCGGCGAGGGTGCTATGGTGGCCCCCGTTCCCGGATCCGTCGAGCCCGAGACTCCATGTCCCCCCGATTTGGCCGCCTCCCGCCGACCCTGACCCCCCTGCTGTTGGCCCTTGCAGCCCCTGGGGACGGCCGGGCGCAGGGCGAACCCAGCCAGGGCATCGATCCCGAGGCGGGTCTCCCCTTCTGGGCCTGGGAGGACACCTTGGTGGAGCTCCGGCTCATCCAGCGCCTGCCCGACCAGACCCGCGGATTCTTCATCGCCCGCGGATTCACCAGCGAGGCGTCGGACCGCATCGCCCGGAGCTGCGTCTTCCAGAGTATCCAACGCAACCGGGGGAGGGATGTCGCTGGGCCCGTCATGGAGGTGGACCTCACCCGGTGGCGCCTCACACCGTCGGATGGGGCCGAGCCCGCGCCCAGACCGATCGCCCTCAAGGAGGACTGGGACAAGGAGTGGAAGGCCGCGGGGGAATCGGAGGCGGCGCGCGTGGCCTTCAGGTGGTCCCTGTTCCCCACCCGGCAGACCTTTCGGGGCGGGGACTACAACTGGGGCATGATCAGCTTCGGTGTAGCGCCGGGGACCCGCTTCGACCTCACCCTGGACTGGACCCTGGACGGGGTGCCCCAGGAGGCCAGGCTGAAAGGGCTCATCTGCGCCCCGGAGACGGTTGAAACCGAGGGGGGCTCCCCCGATTAACCAACGACTAGAGTACGTCCGATCTGTCTTCATCCAACGCCAGTCCTCATGACGTCGACCATGCCAACCACCAAGCCCCTCCGCTGGACCCTCGCCGCCGCACTCCTCGCCCTGGGCGCAGCCGGCTTGGCGCGCGCGGAGCCTGCCGCCGGCGATCAGACCCTAACCCCCATCACGGATCGACCCGCGGCGCCCGACTTCGACCTTAAGGACCCGGAGGATCGGCCCCAGCGGCTCGCGGACTATCGCGGCAAGGCGGTGATCCTCAACTTCTGGGCCACCTGGTGCCCCCCTTGCCGGGAGGAGATGCCCTCCATGCAGCGCGCCCATGAGGCGGTCTCCGACGACGGGATCGCGGTGGTCGCCATCAATGTCGGCGAGGACGCGGACACCATCCTGCAGTTCCTCAGCAACTACCCGGTCGAGTTTCCCCTGCCCATGGACCTCGACTCCCAGGTCGTCCAGAGCTACCCGGTCAAGGGCCTGCCCACCACCTTCGTGATCGACCCCGAGGGACGGCTCGCCTATGTCGCCACCGGCGGACGGGAATGGGACGACCCCAAGCTCCTGGACCAGGTGCGGGCACTCAGGAACTAGCCCTGGAGGCGCTGGGGTGGTAAGACTCCAAGGGAGCGCAGCCCGCAATCCATCGGCGAGACCGCCATGCGCCGCCCCGGTGCTTGGCGCGGCGGCCGCCTGATAGCGGCGCGGCACCAATGACCCCCGAGCCGCTGCTGACACCGGCAGACGCCGACTTCGTGCAGGGCGGGGTCTCCATCAACGTCGCCGCCCGCACCGCGGATCTCCGTCCAGTCATGGCGCGCGCGCTCGGCTGCCGGGTCGCGGCGGATCGGCGCGAGATCAGGGTCTTCCTCTCCAGGTCCATCGCCGCCTCGGTCCTCGCCGGTGTCGAGGCAAACGGCGCTATCGCCGCCGTCTTCACCCTCCCCAGCACCCACCAGACCCTGAAGCTCAAGGCCACGGACGCCAGGATCCTGGAGGTCGATCCGGCGGAGCTCTGGCTGATCGCGGACTACCGGCGCAAATTCGCCCTGGACCTCGCGAGCATGGGCCACTCGCTGGAGTTCGCCGCCGCCGTGGTGCCGATGATGGACGACCTGGTGGCAGTGCGGTTCACCCCCAGCGCGGCCTTCGACCAGACCCCTGGACCGGACGCCGGAAGGGCCCTGGAGCGTTAGGGATGCCGCTCGGCCTCGAGACCATTCGTGCTTGTCTCGACGGGGCCATCCCGGGGGTGATCGCCACCTGCTCGGCCGATGGCACGCCCAATGCCGCCTACCTCTCCCAGGTGCACTATGTCGACCCTCAGCACGTGGCCCTGTCCTTCCAATTCTTCAACGAGACCCGACGCAACATCCTGGCGAATCCGCGCGCCACGGTGCAGGTGATCGACCCCGACACCGGCGCCCATTACCGCCTCTCCCTGCGCTATCTGCGCACCGAGACGGAGGGCCCCCTGTTCGAGAGCATGAAGGCACGCCTGGCCGGCATCGCCTCCCACACCGGCATGAGCAAGGTCTTTCGCCTGCGCGGCTCCGACGTCTATCGGGTGGAGGGCATCGAGCAGGCCCCCGGACATGGCCTGCTGCGCGCGCCCGTGCGGCGGGCCCGATTGGGGGACCTGCGCCGCTGCCTGGAGCGCCTGTCGCGGAGCCTGGACCTCGCCACCCTGCTGGACGAGCTGATGGTCTCACTCCAGGAGGAGCTGGAGATCGACCACGCCATGCTACTGCTGCTCGATGAGACCGGCGAGCGGCTCTACACCGTGGCCAGCCGCGGCTATCCCGAGTCGGGTGTCGGCTCGGAGATCCTGCTGGGCGAGGGGATCATCGGGGTGGCGGCGGCCCAGAGGACCCCCATCCGCATCGCCCACATGGCGGAGGAATACCTCTACAGCCGCGCCATGCGCCGCCACATGCTGGAGGGTGCCGGCGCCTCCGAGCTGGAGCTGGAGATCCCCTTGCCCGGTCTGCCGGAGTCCAACAGCCAGCTTGCCGTTCCAGTGGTCCGCCGCGACAGGCTGCTGGGCGTGCTCTATGCCGAGAGCGGCCAGGACATGCGCTTCAGCTACGAGGACGAGGACGCCCTGGTCTGCGTCGCCCAGCACCTGGCCCTCGCCATGCGCCCGGGTGGGATCGCCGGCGCCGCCTCCGAGATCGACAAGGGGGCCGGCGCCAGGGACCATCCCGCCGGCGGCGCCCCCATCACCCTGCGCCGCTACGCCTGCAACGACAGCATCTTCATCGACGACGCCTACCTGATCAAGGGCGTCGCCGGGGCCATCCTGTGGCGGCTGGCGCGGGAATATCGCGCCAGCGGCCGGACCGAGTTCAGCAACCGGGAGCTGCGCCTGGATCCGAGGATCCCCCTACCCGATGTCAGCAGCAACCTGGAGGCCCGGCTGATCCTGCTGCAGCGGCGCCTGGCGGAGCGCTGCCCTGACCTGGGGATCGAGCGGGTCGGGCGCGGCCGCTTCCGCCTGCGCGTTGACCGGCTCCTGGAGCTGATCGAGGTCGCCTAGTAACCCTCGGTCCCAGCGCACGACTCAGCGGGCGGCCTGGCGATGCTCCCCAGGCCCCTTGGGCACAAACTCGAAGTAGGGGGTGAGCACCGCCTGACCCGGCGGCGCATAGTCGGGGGCCGGCTCCCCCTTGTCCCCCAGGCTACGGACGAAGGCATAGATGGCCTTGAGGTCCGACTCGGTCATGTCCCGCAGCGAGAACCAGGGCATGGGTGGACGGGTGGCCGAGCGGGCGCGCCGCAGCCACTCCGACTCGGACTGGGAGGCGATCAGTTTCCGCAGGTTGGCCGGATAGGTGGTCCCCCAGGGCCCTTCGAAGCCCACCGAGCTGCCCACGAGCCAGTCCGACTCGGGCAGGGTCCCGCCGCTCTCGGGGTAGCCCGGGGTGTGGCAATCGTTGCACCCGCTCACCGAGACCAGGTAGCGGCCCCGGTCGATCTGCGCCGCAGCATCGGCATGTACGCTCCCCCAGGACCAAAACATCGCCACACCCAAGGCACCTAACCAATTGAGACGCTTCATCATCATCACTCCGCGTTGGTCGCTATTCGGGCCCGGGCTCGGGCGCCACCATCTGACGTCGAAAACTCTAGACGGTCGCCCGGATAGACGTTCCTAAATGATTGATACAGCGATCTTAAAAATTCCTTAAGGGCCCCCGACGCCAGGTCGCAGGGGCGCGCCCCGTCGGCCCCCCAGGGGCTAACGCCCTACAGCTTGATACAGCGTGAGCCGGGGTCCCGCGAGCCCAGCGGTGCCCCCAGCCGCCGGTCCGCCGTGGGATAATCAGCGCCTCATTGAACCCTCCGATCGCTCCACAAGCCCATGGATCTACTGTTGCTAGCCCTTGGATTGGTCCTACTCACGGCGGGCGCCGAGTCCCTGGTGCGGGGGGCATCCGGCATCGCCGCGCGCCTTGGCATACCACCCCTGATTGTCGGGCTCACGGTGGTCGCCTTCGGCACCAGCGCGCCTGAGCTGGCGGTCAGCGTCGCCGCCGCCTGGTCCGGTCAGGGAGACATCGCCCTGGGTAACGTGGTCGGCAGCAACATCTTCAACGTCCTCCTCATCCTTGGGATCTCCGCCTTGATCGTGCCCCTGGCGATCAGCAGCCAACTGATCCGGGTGGACGTACCGCTCATGATCGGGGCCTCGATCCTGACCCTGTTGTTCGCCTTGGATGGACGCATTGGACGTATCGATGGGGCCCTCCTGTTTACCGGCCTGCTCTTTTACATCGGCTTCCAGATCCGCCAGGGGATGCGCGAGCGGCGCGCCGGCACCCAGGGCGCCGGCGACGACTCCTCTCTCCCACCGGCCGGCCCTGGGTGGCTGGACCCTGTGCTGGTTCTGGGCGGCTTGCTGGTCTTGGTCCTGGGGTCCCGACTCCTGGTGACCAGCGCCGTCTCCATCGCCCAGGCCCTGGGGGTGAGCGAGCTGGTCATTGGGCTCACCATCGTGGCCGCCGGCACCTCACTGCCTGAGGTCGCCACCTCGGTGATCGCGAGCCTGCGCGGCGAGCGCGACATCGCGGTGGGCAACGTGGTGGGGAGCAACGTCTTCAACCTGCTCGGGGTGCTGGGGCTGTCCAGTCTCGTCTCGCCCTCGGGAATCGGCGTGGCCCACCAGGCCCTGCAGTTCGACCTGCCGGTGATGCTTGCGGTCGCGGTCGCCTGCCTGCCCATCTTCGTCACCGGACGGGAGATCGCCCGCTGGGAGGGCGGACTCTTCTTTGCCTACTACATCGCCTACACGGTCTACGTGGTCATGGCGGCGATGCAGCATGCGGCCCTGGGGGCCTATGCGGGCGCCATGCTCTGGTTCGTCCTTCCCCTCACGGCCGTAACCCTGACGGTTCTCCTTGCCCGCGACCATCTGCGGCGCAACGGCTCGGCCCCGAGGCCGCCACGGCCTTGATCCGGTGGGGCCTGGGCCGACCCTTAACGGCGACCAGGGTCAACCCAACGAACCGGGGAAGCTGATGCCTGCCGGCGGCGCGTTGGGGTTGGAGGGCAGGACCTGGGGGCTGGGAATGTCCGGCCTGCTCGCCTGGCGCAATCTGGCCCACGACCGCTCCCGGCTGGTGGTCACCATGGTGGGCATCGTCTTCGCCGTGGTGCTGATCGCCATCCAGCTCGGCCTCTATCTGGGCTTCATCGACACCACCACCACCATCATCCGCCACAGCCGCGCGGACCTCTGGATCGTCGCCAAGGGCACCCGCAACTTCGAGGTCACGGTGCCCATCCACGAGCGGGAGGCCTACCTGGCCCGCTCTGTCCCCGGGGTGGCCCGGGTGGAGGGGCTGATGGTCCAGTTCGTGCCCTGGAAGAAGCCCCAGGGGGGTGACGAGAGCGTGATCCTGATCGGCTCCGACCTCAACACGGGCCTGGTGGGTCCCTGGAATCTGGTGGAGGGGGACCTGGAGTCCTTGCGCCGACCCGATGCGGTGGCGGTGGACCGGCTCTTCGCCGAGAAGCTCGGGATCCAGGGCCCAGGAGACCAGGTGGAGATCAACCGGCGCCGGGCCCGGGTGGTGGCCATGACCCATGGCATCCGCTCCTTCACCACCTCCCCCTGGGTCTTCACCAGCGCCCGCGCCGCCCAGACCATGAGCGGCTTCGAATCCACCCTTTGGAACTACTTGATTGCCACCGTGAAACCAGGCCATGACGCCCAGCGGGTGCGCGACGCCCTGCGGGCCGCCATCCCGCGGGCGGACGTCTACACCACCGAGGAGCTGGCCAACACCACCCGGGACTATTGGCTGCTCACCACCGGTGCCGGGGCCTCGGTGATGGTCTCGGCCCTGCTGGGCCTCCTGGTGGGCTCCGTGATCGTGGCCCAAGTCCTCTATGCCACCACGGTGGACCACCTGAGCGAGTTCGGAACCCTGAGGGCCATGGGGGCACCCCGGGGCTTCATCTACCGGGTGATCCTGAGCCAGGCGGCGATCAGCGCCGCCATCGGCCACCTGATCGGCATCGCCATCGCCCTGGCAATGGCGCGGGCGAGCGAGTCCGGGGGCCTGCTGATCAAGGTCACCCCGGAGCTGGCCTCCGGGCTCTTTCTGGTGACGCTCGCCATGTGCATGGGCGCCTCCATCATCTCCATCCGCAAGGCCATGACCATAGACCCGGCCATGGTCTTCCAGAGATAGCCGCGATGGGCCCAGTCCTGGCGGCGGAGGGGGTCGGCGTGACCTACGGCGCGGGTGAGACCGCGGTGCACGCCCTGGAGGGGGTGGACCTCGCGGTGGACGCCGGTGAGATGCTGGCCCTCATGGGCCCCTCCGGCAGCGGCAAGACCACCCTGCTCATGGTCCTCGGGGGCCTGCTGCACCCGAGCTCCGGGGGGGTCCGGGTGGACGGCCAGGACCTCAAGCCCCTGTCGGAGCGGGAGCGCTCGCGCCTGCGGCTCACCCGCATGGGCTTCATCTTCCAGAGCTACAACCTGTTCCCCGCCCTCACCGCCCTGGAGAATGTCCAGCTCGCCCTGGAGCTTAAAGGCCGGCCCCTGGGGGAGGCGGAGACCCTGCTGCGCCAGGTCGGCCTGGGTGCCCGGCTCCGGGGCTATCCCGCCCAGCTCTCGGGCGGCGAGAAGCAGCGGGTTGCCATCGCCCGGGCCCGGGCGGGGGGTCCGGGCGTGGTCCTGGCGGACGAGCCCACCGCGGCCCTGGACAGCGCCCATGGCCAGGCCGTGGTGCAGCTCCTGCGCGAGATTGCGCATGATCAGGGGCGGGCGGTGGTGGTGGTGACCCATGACCCCCGGATCAGCCAGCTCGCGGATCGGGTGGTGACCATCGAGGACGGGAGGATTCGCCCTTGACCCGAAGAGCCCTCCTCGGCCTGGCGGTGGTCGTCATCCTCGGCGCACTCGCCTGGAGCCTGCGCGATCCAGGGGCACCGGCGCCCGAGGCCGTCGGGGAGGCCCTTCCGATCCCGGTGCCGCGGACCCGGATCGCCGCCCTGGGCCGGGTGGAGCCCAGATCCGAGGAGATGTATGTGGCGGCGGCCATGACCGGGCGCCTGGCGAGCGTCACCGTCGACGAGGGCGACCCGGTTCGCGCGGGCGACGTGCTCGCCGTCTTGGAGAACGCCGATCACCAGGCGCGGGTGCAGAGCGCCGAGGCGGGCCTCGCGGTGGCCCGGGCCAGTCTGGAGCGGGTGCGCAACGGGGCCCGGCCCGCCGAGCGGGAGGAGGCGGCGGCCCAGGTGCGCGAGGCGGAGGCGGTGCTGGCCCTGGCGGGGCGGGAGCTCGAGCGCCAGCAGGGGCTGGCGGAGCGGGCCCTGGGGAGCGCCCAGGAGCTGGACCGGGCACACAGCGAGCACGCCGTGGCGGTGGCCCGGCTGGCCCGCGCCCAACAGCATCGGGAGGTGATCGACAGTCCGCCGCGGGCCGATGACCTGGCGCGGGCAGAGGCTGAGGTTGCACTCGCGGAGGCCCGGCTGGCGGAGGCCCGGGCCATCCTGGAGAAGTCCCGGGTGCGCGCCCCCGTGTCGGGCATCGTCCTGCGCAAGCTCCGCCACGCGGGGGAGCAGGTGACCGAGATGGGGGACACCCCCATCGTGGTGGTCGGCGACACCTCCCGGCTGCGGGTGCGGGCCGAGGTCGACGAGGCCGACATCGCCCTGGTCCGGGTGGACCAGCCGGGCTATGTCCAGGCGGACGCCTACGGCGAGCGCCGCTTCCCGGGCCGGGTCGCCCGCGTCGGCAGCCTCATGGGCCGCAAGACCCTGCGCAACGAGCAGCCCGCCGAGCGGGTGGACACCCGGGTCCTGGAGGTCCTCATCGACCTGGAGCCTGGCACCGAGCTGCCCGTGGGGCTGCGGGTCGATGCCTATCTGGAGCTGGGGCGGGACTGACCGGAGGGACCCCAGGCCCCTACCTTGAAGTCTGAGATGGGTGCCCGGACGCTGCCGGCTCGGGCGCGCCGCTTCCCGCCCCAACCCGGCTTCCCCGCCACCTGCGACCAGGTGGTCGCCATCGGCTCCGTCAGTCCCCGTCCGCTGTGGGGCTCGCCGTCGATGCGGCCTCCGCTTCCAGATCGCCAAGGCGGGCCGCCAGGACCTTGTCGATCCGCTTTCCGTCCATGTCCACGATCTCCAGGCGCCACCCCTCCCAGTCGGCCGCGTCCCCCGTCTGGGGCAGCCGCCCGAGCAGCAGCATGAGCATGCCGCTCAGGGTGTGGTAGCGACCCTTCTCCTCCTCCGGCACCTCCTTGATCCCTAGCCGATCCTTGAGCTCCAGGATCGGGATCAGCCCATCGATGAGCCAGGAGCCGTCCTCCCGCTGCACGGCCCAGGCGTCCTCGGGGTTGCGCGGACTGAACTCACCGGTCACCGCCTCCAGCACGTCCTGGAGGGTCACGAGCCCCAGGACATCCCCATACTCGTCCACCACGAAGACCATCTGGGTGCCGTTGGCACGAAACTCCTCCAGGAGCTCCATGCCGGTGAGGGACTCGGGCACATAGGCCACCGGCTCCAGGTCCCGTGCCAGGTCCACCGGGCCGCGCAGGGACTGTTGGAAGAGCGACTTCATGCCGACCACCCCGAGGATCTCATCGAGCCCCCCGCGGCAAACGGGAAAGCGGGAATGCTCCGTGCGCTCGATGCGGGCCAGGTTCTCCTCCAACGGAAGATTGATGTCGAGCCAGTCGATCTCGCCGCGGGGCACCATCAGGGAGCCGATCTGCCGGTCGTCGAGCCGGAACACATTGCGGACCATGTGGTGCTCGCTCTGGTCGATCACCCCCGCCTCGGACCCCTCCAGGAGCAGGGCCTGGATCTCGTCCTCCGTGACGCTGGGGCTTCCCTTCTCGAGCTGCCCCAAGAGCCGCAGCAGGCTGGAGGTGGACCAGGCGAGCAAGAGCACGAAGGGCCGCGCCGCCACCGACAGGGCGTTCATGGGCCGCGCCACCAGGCGGGCGATGCCCTCCGGGTCGATCTGACCGAGGCGTTTGGGGACCAGCTCTCCCACCACGATCGAGACATAGGTGATGCCCACGACCACGAGCCCGGTGGCGATCACCACGCTCGTGTCGTGACCCACACCCAGGCCTTCGAGCCAACCGGTCACCGGGAGCACCAGGGTCGCCTCGCCGACGATGCCACTCAGCACCCCGATGGAGGTGATGCCGATCTGGATCGTGGACAGGAAACGGTTCGGGTCCTCGCCGAGGCGGATGGCCATCGCGGCGGCCGGATCGCCCTCCTCCGCCAGCCGACTCAGGCGGCCTCGGCGCGCCGTGACCAGGGCAATCTCTGACATCGCGAGGGCACCGTTGAGCAGGACCAGAGAAAGCAGAAACAGCAGTTCCATAGGTTAAGGCAGACGATTGCAGGGGGCTTGGCCGCCATGAGCGCCCTCAGGTTCCCCTAGGCCGGCGACCTCGGCAAGGCCGAAGCCAGAGGAGGGCGCTCGATCAGCCACTCGCGCCAGACGGCCAGCAGCACGGCGATGACGATGGGCCCCAAGAAGATGCCAACGAGACCAAAGGCGGCGATACCACCGAGCACGGCGAACAGCACCAAGAGGTAAGGGATGCGGGTGGAGCTGCTGATCACCAGGGGTCGAACCAGGTTGTCGATCTGACTGACCACCAGGGCACCCCAGGCCGCCAGACCCAGAGCCGGCAGGTGATCACCCGCAAGAAACAGCCACAGGCTCACCGCCCCCCAGACGATGGGGGTGCCGAAGGGGATCAGGGCCAGGACGGCGGTCACCACCCCAAGCAAAATGGGCGTCGGTACCCCAGCAAGCCAATAGCCGACCCCCGCCAGGGCGCCTTGCACCAGGGCGGTCAGCACCAATCCGTAGAGGACGGCCCGCGTGGTCTCGCCGATGGCGATCAGGTACGCCTGGGCGCGAGCCCCCAGCAGCCCGAGAAGCAGACAGCGGGTTTGGTCCAGCAATTGGTCCCCATCGCGATAGAGAAAGAAGGCGCTCAGGGCCGCCAAGGCAAACTTGAGCCCGGTCGCACCGATATCGCCGATCAGCGCGAGGGAGCCTTCCTGCCAAGGGCGTAGCCAGTACAGCACCTGCTGGCGCAGGGCAGCGGGATCCTCCACCGCCAGCGACAGGAGACGCTCGAGCTCGGGTCCAACCCAGGGCAGCCGCGCCACCGACGGCGGCAGCACCTCGGGCCCCTGGTTGATGAGGCCGACGAGATTCGCGTAGCCGGCCGGCACCTCCGCCCGCAGCAGGGCGATGACCCAGAGCAGGGGCAAGACGAAGACCAAGGCCAGGATCACCGTCATCAGAAAGGCGCTCAAGCCCCCATAGGGACTCAAGAGCCACCGCAGCCCACGGTGCAGAGGCCAGGTCACGTAGACCAGAATCAGGGCCCAGGTGACCGGCACCAAAAAGAGGTGCAGCACCTGGTAGCTCATGAACAAGAGTCCGACCAGAAAGGCCCCGAGGGTCATGCGCCCACCCAGGGCCCTTGAATAGCTCGCGTCGCGCATTGCTTCAGGCTAGCGGCAGACGCAGTCGCGGAGGGGAAGAATCAATGGCGAGGGAACCTGTGACCTCGATAGCCCCATGGTAAGGCATGGGAGAACGATCTCCTAACCCGGCAAAGCCGGAACCAAACAGGTCGGAGGGTCTACGGTTATCAGTAGGCCCCAGACGCTGGAGGTATGGCGATGAACCCCTTCGTTGAACGGCATCAAAGCGAGATCTCCGGGATGCTGTCGTGCTTCGACCGGGTGGTCATCACCGGCACCTTGCCCGCCATCGCCCATGCCGGTGCGATGACCGCG
>JBLMWY010000170.1:0-7334 GCA_050257475.1 Bdellovibrio bacteriovorus | reverse complement strand
GCGTTGATCACGATCAGGGTGATGATGAGCCGCTGGATGGGGCTCGATTCGATCCAGGCACCGATGCGTTCACGGCTCCACACGGCAAGACTCCTCCCGGCGCGGGGGCCCCGCCCGGGGCCGACTGCAAAAAGATTCGGAGATGGCGATGGGGGTACGGGTTGGCGCCTACTGCAGGGTTAGAGGATCCGGCCCCCATAGCCGGCATCCACCAGGACCTGGACCAGGGCGTCCCCATCCGCCTCCCCCTCGACCTGGGCGAGACCGCTCGCCAGGTCGACCTGCACGCCGGTCACGCCCGGGACCGACTCCAGCGCCCGGGTCACGGCACCCACGCAGTGCTGACAGCTCATGCCCGAGACCTCGATCTTGATGGTCATCATCAGCTCCGAAATTGCAGAATCGTGGACGGATCGCCGGAACTCTGGGGACCAACACGGTTGCTCCCTAGCGCTCGGCACTCATGAATCGGGCGCAGCCCAGGAGGGGGGTATCCCCCCGCAGGATCACCCGCACCGGCATGCGCCGCATCAGGGGCTCCATGCGGCCCTTGGCAAAGAAGCCCCGCAGGAAGGGTCCCTCCTGGAGGCCCCTGAGGTTCTTGGGCGCGATGCCCCCCCCGAGATAGACCCCGCCCAGGGCCATGTGCTTGAGGCCCATGTTCCCAGCCTCCCGGCCATAGAGGTGAAAGAACAGCTCCATGGTCTCGGCGCAGATCGGGCAGCGCCCCGCGGCCGCCGCGCCGGCCACCGCGGCGGCAGTATCCCCCTCGGCGATGGCGTCGACGAGCCATTCCGGGGTCTTCACCTCATGCCACTCCAGCAGGAAGCCGTAGATGTTCGCGATTCCCATCCCCGAGGCCACCCGCTCCCAGCTCACCCGGCCGAAGCGCCCCTGCAGGTGCTTGAGCAAGGCAAACTCTCGCTCGTCGACGGGGGCGAAGTCGGTGTGCCCACCCTCGGTGGCGAAGGGCCAATGGCGCTCACCGTCCCAAAAGAGCCCCGCCTCCCCCAGTCCGGTGCCGGCGGCAACCACGCAGGCGTTGCCTGCGGCCCCCGGCTCCCCGGCATGGAGCTCCAGCAGGTCGGAGGGCCCCAGGGCGGCTACGCCCCAGGCGACGGCCTCCAGGTCGTTCAAGAGCCCCACCCGCTCCAGCCCCAGGACCCGCTCCAGCCGATCCGCGTCCACATCCCAGGGCAGGTTGGTGGTCCTGCTGCGCCGCCCCTGGACCGGACCGGCGATCGCGAAGGCGCCACGGGGGGACCCCGAGGACGCCCCCTGGCCCGTCTCCTTGAGATACCGGGCGACGATCGCCTCGAGGCCATCGAAGTCGCCGCTCGGATAGCGACGCTCCTCCCGTAAGGTCACCCGCCCCCCCGCCACCTCGGCCAGGGCGAGGCCCGTCTTGGTGCCACCGATATCGCCCACCAGAATGCGCATGGTCATGCCCTCCGCGCGCCGGCCGACCTGGTCCCGCCGTTGGCGCAGGATCATAGCAAGGCCGGGGGGCACCGCCATCGCCCAATTCTCCGTGCCCAGCACCGCACCGCGGCTTGAATAACCGCCTCCCGGATCGACTCTCAGGCCCATGCTCGCCGGTGTCTCCACCTGGTCCGTCCGCCACCCCATCGGGGTCGTGGCACTCACCCTGGCGGTGATGGTGCTGGGGGCCTTCTCCCTGTCCCGGCTCAGCATCGACCTGCTGCCCCAGATCATCTACCCGGAGGTGCTGGTGCGGGTGAACGACCCCGGCGTCCCGGCCCGCGTGATGGAGGACGCCGTCACCCGGGAGCTGGAGGAGCAGCTCGCCATCACCGAGGGGGCCATCGCCATCCAGTCCCGCACCAGCGAGGGGCGCAGCGCCATCGATCTGTCGTTCCGGTACGGGGAGGACATCGATCTGGCCATGCGCGACGCCAGCGCGCGCCTGGATCGGGCCAAGCGCTTCCTGCCCGCAACGGACGAGCCCCCGATCATCTTCAAGCGCGATCCCTTCCAGCTCCCGGTGGCCGAGTATGTCATCGGCTCCAGCCTGCGTGACCCCCTGGAGCTGCGCGCCTATGTGGACTATGGGTTGAGCCGCGAGCTGATCAACCTGCCGGGGGTCGCGGCGGCGGAGGTGGGCGGCGGCCTGGAGCGGGAGGTCCTGGTGGTGGCGGACCAGCACCGCCTGGCTGGGCTCGGGCTCGATGTGCTCGACCTGGAGCAGCGCCTGCGCCAGGCCAACCAGGACGTCTCCGCCGGACGCCTGCGCATGTCCCAAGGGGAGATCAGCGGCCGGGCCCAGGGGCGCTTCGCCGACGTGCCGGCCATCGCAGAGCTGCCCCTGCTGGACCCGGCCACCAGCGGCTCGACCCTACGCGAGCAGGGCCGCAACCCCGTCTCCCTGCTGCGGGTCGGGGAGGTCGCCCAGGTGCTCGACGGGGCGGCCGAGGAGCGACTACGGATCCGACTGGACGGGGAGCCCGGGATTAAGCTGTCGATCCAGAAGCAACCCCAGGCCAACACCGTGGCGGTGGTGGATCGGGTGCAGCAGGAGCTGGCACGCCTCGCCGAGACGGGACAAATCCCCCCGGATGTGCGCATCCAACGGGTGGACGATCAGGCCCGCTATATCCGCCACTCTCTCGACAACGCCCTGAGCGCCGCCCTGGGCGGCGGCCTGCTGGCCATGGCGGTGGTCTACCTGTTCCTCGGGAGCCTGCGCCGCACCCTCATCATCGGCAGCGCCATCCCCATCGCGATCCTGGCGACCTTTATCCTGATGGCCGGCGCGGGCCTGAGCTTCAACATCATGACCCTGGGGGGGCTGGCGCTCGGGATCGGCATGCTGGTGGACAGCACCATCGTGATGCTGGAGAACATCTACCGCCACCAGCGGCGCGGCGAGTCTGTCACCCGCGCGGCCGATCTCGCGAGCCGGGAGGTCACCGGGGCGATCGTCGCCTCCACCTCCACCAATCTGGCGGCCGTGCTGCCCTTCCTCTTCATCGGGGGCCTGGTGGGTCTGCTATTCCGGGAGCTCATCTTCACCATCTCCGCGGCCATCCTGGTGTCCATGGTGGTGGCCCTGACCCTGGTCCCGGCCCTGGCCGGGCGGGTGCCCGCGACCCACGAGGGCCCCCTGCGCCGTCTGGTTGACCGCACCCTGACCCGGCTGCAGGACGGCTATGCCTGGCTGCTCGCAGGGCTGCTGCGCCTGCGCTGGGTGGTCATCGGCGTCTTCGTCGCCGGGCTTGCCCTCACGGTCCCCTGGCTCGCCGACGCGCCGCAGGAGTTCCTTCCCAAGATGGACGAGGGCAATGTGCAGATCGCCCTCACCGCGGACGAGGGTCTGTCGCTGGATGAGATGGATGCCCAGGTCGCCGAGATCGAGTCCATCGTGGCCGCGCAGCCCGAGGTCGCGGCCATCTTCACCACCGTGGGCGGCTTCGTCTTCGGGCGCTCCACCTTCGAGAACCCAAACCGGGCGAGCATCCAGGTGGTCCTCCGTCCCCTCGAGGAACGCAGCGGCATCAGCAGCAACGCCTGGGGCGAGCGGGTCAAGCGACTGATCGCGGAGCGGGAGATCCCTGGGCTCAAGGTCTCCACCCAAACCCGCGGAATCCGGGGCATCCGCTTCAACAACGCGGAGACCGACGTGAGTCTGCGCATCAAGGGGGAGGATCTGGAGACCCTCGCCCGGCTCGGTGACCAGGTGAGCGAGCGCCTGAAGCAGGTCCCCGGGCTTGATAACGTGGCCCATGGCTACGAGTCCGTGACCCAGGAGATCAGCATCCGGCTGGATCGGGAACGGACCGCCGCCTTCGGCGTCAGCGTGGAAGACGTGGGCGCCCTGCTGCGCTATGGCATGGAGGGCCGCGTGGTCACCGAGCTGATCGACGGCGACCGCGCCGTGGACATCCGGCTGCGGCTGGACCGGCTGGACATTGCCGCCCCCGGGGACCTGGAGTCCATCGTCATCTTCAGCCGCACCGGGCCCCGCCGCCCCTTGCGCCTGGGGGACCTGGCCCAGGTGGAGCTGCTGCCCCAGCCCGCCTCCATCCAGCGGGACCGCCAGCAGCGCATCGTCGAGATCACCGCCTCCGCCGGCGCGAGTCTCTCGGTGGAGGAGGCGGTGCGGGCCGCCCTGGAGGCCGCCCGGGAGGTCCCCTTGCCGATGGGCTACAGCCTCTACGAGGCGGGCAGCCTGGAGACCCTCAAGCAGGGCCGAGACATGGGGGCCGTGCTGCTGGCGCTGGCCCTGTTCATGGTACTGGTCGCCATGGCGGTCCAGTACGAGTCGATCCGCAACCCCCTGATCATCCTGCTCTCGGTCCCCTTCGCCCTGGTTGGCGTGGTGCTCGGACTCCAGTGGACCGGACTACCCGTCTCCATGCCGGTATGGCTGGGCCTCATCATGCTGGCGGGCATCGTGGTCAACAATGCCATCGTGCTGGTGGAGTTCGTCGAGATCGAGCGCCGACGCGGTCTCGGCATCCACGACGCTATCCTCTCCGCCGCCCGCCTGCGCCTGCGCCCGATTCTCATGACCACGCTGACCACCGTGGTGGGGCTGGTCCCCCTGGCCATGGCGGTCGGCGAGGGGTCCGAGATGCTGCAGCCCCTGGCGGTGACCATCGTCTCGGGCCTGTCCTTTTCCACCCTGGTCTCGCTGCTCTTGGTCCCGATGGTCTACAGGGCCTTGGGCCGACACGACGCCCCGGCCAGCGATGGCGATGCCAGCGAGCCGAGGTCCCCTCTGAGGCCAGCCACGCCGTCCATCGGTTGAGACGGCCGAGCCCACGGACAGCGCGGGCCGTGATCCAGGTGGCGTTCCGGGGCGCCGGAATTCGATATGCTCGGGCAGACGACCCGGCGCTCCAGTTGGCGGCGTAACGATCACTGACTCAACCACTTGGGGGGAGCACTTGGATTCAAACCTCACCCACTTGCAGGGCGCGGACACCGAGCGCGCCCTGGAGATCGCCCCCAGGGTCTGGTGGGTCGGACAGTTCCTGGACGACGACGACTTCCAGTCCCACGTCTATCTGCTGGAGCAGGGCGACCAGTCCGTGCTCTTTGATCCCGGCTCGCGCCTGACCTTCGCCGGCACCCTGCGCAAGATCGAGCAGATCATCCCCTTCACGAAAATCCGCTACTTCGTCTGCCACCATTCCGATCCCGACATCACCGCCGCACTGCCGCTGATCGACGAGCTGGTGAGCCGCCCGGACGCGGTGCTGGTGACCCATTGGCGCACCCAGGCCCTGCTCAAGCACTACGGGCTGCGGATGCCCTGCTGGCTGGTCGACCGGAACGACTGGCGCCTGCCCCTGGAGGATCGCGAGCTGCGCTTCGTCTTCACCCCCTATGCCCACTTTCCGGGGGCCATCGCGAGCTTCGACCCCCAAACCGGGGTCCTCTTCTCCAGCGACCTCTTCGGCGGCTTTACCCTGCTGCCCTCCCTGGTGGCCCAGGACGAGTCCCACTTCGAGTCCATCCGTCCCTTCCACGAGCACTATATGCCGAGCCGGGACATCCTGGATTTCGCCATCAGCCAGATCAAGCGCCTGCCGGTACGCATCATCGCCCCCCAGCATGGGGCCATCATCCCGGAGCGGCTCACTGCCTTCATGATCGAAAAGCTGCGCGACGTGGAGTGCGGCATCTATCTGTTCGCCCGGGAGAACACCGACATCATGCGGCTCTCGCGCCTCAACCAGACCCTGCGCGAGATCACCCAGACCATGCTGCTGTACCGAGACTTCCGCGACATCGCCGCGGGGCTGTTCCGGGTGGTGCAGCGCAACCTCCCGGCCCAGCGGATCGACTACTACGCCCTGCTGCAGGACGGCTCCACCCTCACCCTCTCGGATGAGACCCGCTTCTCCGGATTCCGGGGCAATACCCCGCCGGAGCTCGAGCGGCTGCTGGGCAAGACGCGGGCCCAGTGGATCGAGGCGCACCGGACGGACCCGGCGCTCGCGGGGCACCGCGTGCACGCCGATGCCTTCTGCAGCCGGGACTCCGAGGGCGGCGCCGACACCCTGACCCTCCCCCTGTTCTCACCCCGGGAGGAACGCATGGAGGCAGCGGCCATGATCCACCTGGCCCCCAGCTTCCCGATCACGCCCGAGGTGGAGCAGGTGATCGAGCAGATCGCCATGCCCCTGCAGGTCGCCCTGGAGCGGGAGGTGATCTATCGCACCATCGAGGACGAGCGCAAGAAGGCCTATCAGCTCTCCATCCGCGACTCGCTCACCGGCCTTTTCAATCGCGTCTACATGCTCGACACCCTGGAGCGTCATTGCAGCATCCACGATCGCGACGAGACCTCGCCGCTCGCCGCGGTGATGATCGATCTCGACCACTTCAAGGTCGTCAATGACCGCTACGGACATGGGGCCGGCGACGAGGTGCTGCGCCAGCTCGCCCAGCTTCTGCGGGAGAATGTGCGGGAGTCGGACATCCCGGTCCGTTACGGCGGGGAGGAGTTCATTCTGTTCCTGGTGGGGGCCTCGGCCTTCGGGGCCGCCGAGCACGGGGAGCGGATCCGCGCCCGGGTGGCGGGTCACGGCTTCCAGGTCGGGGAGGGCCTGTGCCTACCCATCACCGCGAGCGTGGGGGTGGCGATCCGCGATCGCTATGAATCCCTCGACTCCCTGATCCGCCGGGCGGACCTTGCCCTGTATCGCGCCAAGGAGTCGGGCCGAAACCGCGTGGAGCTGGCGCCACCGGGCGAGCAGGCAAGCGCCGCCTGAGCCGCGGGAGGCCCCCTCCTCGCGCTGGCGACGCGCGGTAGGGACGCCGAATTATTGACCTCCCGCCCCCGAGGCGCCCGCCCCCGGCGGCGGCGACTGCTCGGGCGCCGGCGCCTCAGGCCCCATCGGCTGGCGAACGAAATAGGGGAAATGGGGGTTGGTCCAACCCGGCTTGGCCACCTTGTTGTAGGGCGGTGCCAGGCGAGAGGTGTAGTCGAGGACCGCCGTCTGCTCTCGCAGGGTGAAGCGCTCGATCTGCTTGACCATCTCCGGGTCCGAGTTCTTGCGCCGCCCGGTGCGGATGGCGTCGAACTGACGCATCAGATAGTTGAAGTGCTGGCCGGCGATCTGGGGCAGGTGATCCTCCTCCCGACCCGCACCCGCCTCGCCGTGGCAGTTTTGGCAGTGCTCCTCATAGAGCTTGGCGCCCAGCTCGAGGTCGAGGCCGGGCCCCTTCCCGTTGTCGGGGGTCATGGGCATCGAGGCCACATAGGCAGCCACATCGGCGATGTTCTGGGGCCCGCCCAGGATGCGCGGCACCGAGAAGGGGTACATCAGGGGGTTGTCCCGATGACGGGCCCGAATGTCCGC
>JBLMWY010000169.1:0-4778 GCA_050257475.1 Bdellovibrio bacteriovorus | reverse complement strand
GGTGCTGCTCAGCCAGGAGCTCGGCGAGTGGCTGGAGGCGGTCGGGGTCGCCTCGGCCGAGTCAGTCCCCACGGCCCTGGACCCCGCCGCGACCATCGGGGCCCTGCGCCGATTCCTATCGAGCCTGGGGGGCCTCTTCGCCCAGGGTGCCCTGGTGCTGCTCGCGGTGGTCTTCATCCTGCTGGAGGCCCCCAGCCTGCCCGCCAAGCTCAAGGTCGCCTTCAATCTGGACGCCGAGGCAAAGCGGCGCATCCAGCAGGTTTTCGACGCCATCAACCGCTACATGCTGATCAAGAGCCTGACCAGCCTGGCCACCGCCGTGCTGCTCTATCTCTGGCTGCGTATCCTGGGGGTGGATTTCGCCGTGCTCTGGGCCATCCTGGCCTTCGCCCTCAACTTCGTCCCCTTCGTGGGCTCGGTCCTGATGACCATCCCGCCCACCCTGCTCGCCCTGGTGCAGATCGATCTGGGCACGGCCCTGCTGGTGGCCCTGGGCTCCATGACGGTGAACACGGTCATCGGCAGCATCCTGGAACCCCGCATCATGGGTCGGGGGCTCGGCATCTCCACCCTGGCGGTCTTCATCTCCCTCCTCCTCTGGGGCTGGATGCTCGGCTCCGTGGGCGTCTTCCTCTCGGTCCCGCTCACCATGGCCCTGATGGTCGCCCTCGACGCCAGCCCCTACACCCGCCCCCTGGCCGTCCTGCTGGGCCCGGAGCTCAAGGACGTCCCCACGGAGGATTGGGACAATCGCCCTTTGATCCCCGAGGCGACGCCGCTCACCACGACGGCAGAGCGCGGCGCGGGGAAGGACCAGAGGCCCGACGAATAACGACGAATAAAATAGGCGCTTTGCACGCTTCGATAGGGGTCGACAGTCCGGGCGCCTGACTGGCCCTGTCCCGAAAAGCTGAGAGGCCCCGGTCAGGTGGCCCAGCCCCGCATCAAGAACCGCTTCCGCTCCTCGGCGTCCAACACCCTGGCACAGCTCTCCCAGTCCACCTTCTCGACGGCGTGGTAGCGCAGCTGAAACGGGTGCTTCTTGGGGACCGCGTCGATGGTCTTTTTGGCCCGCTCGATCTCGCCCAAGGCCATGTCAATCCACACGTCCTCCAGGATGTCGGGGATCTGCCCGAACAGGTTGGCGATGCCCTCCAGGCGCACCGAGAGTAGGTGGTGGACACGGTCCTCTACCGACCCCCGGTAGCGCATGTTGTAGATCTCCACGGTGTCGCGGAGCTGGCCGATGCGCTGGATGCGCCCCTTGCGTTGCTCCAAGCGCGACGGGTTCCACGGCAGGTCGAGGTTGATCAAGGTCCCGAGGCGTTGCAGGTTGAGTCCCTCGGAGGCGGCGTCCGTGCCGATCAGGACTCGGATCTCGCCCTTGCGCACCCGCTCCTTGAGCGCGTCGCGCTGCACCCGGGTGAAGACCCGGTTGTGCATGATGCCCGATCGCTGTGCCCCGGCATAAATCCCGATCTCCTCCTCCGGCATCTCGGCCGTGAGCTGCTCGGCGAGCCAGAGGACCGAGTCGAAGTACTGGCTGAAGACGATGCACCCCAGCTCCCGCCAGCCGTGGTCCAGCAGTTGCCTGCGTACGATCTGGTACTTCGGGTCGCGCTCCTGGTTGGCCTCA
Source organism: Bdellovibrio bacteriovorus (assembly GCA_050257475.1). GTDB lineage: Bacteria > Pseudomonadota > Gammaproteobacteria > Chromatiales > Chromatiaceae > Thiodictyon. The sequence continues at coordinate 3,142 of JBLMWY010000169.1, read as the reverse complement.
AGGGCCCTCAGGAACCGCTGTAGGACCGACCGCTCGTCGCTCGTCAGCGTGCGGAGCTGGCTCAGAGACTCCTCGTCATCCTCCTCGTCGTCGAGGGAGGTCCACTCCGAGAGCATCTTCTCTACCGTTTTGCGTCCCGCCTCCATGGTGCTCCCCACTCGCCGTAGCAGCAGGGTGCGGAAGAAGCCCGACTTGGCCCGCTCGGCCAGCAGGTGGCAGAACTCCTCCGCCAGCCGGTAGGCGTCTTCCAGGAAGGGCGGCAGCGGGATGGCATCCTCGTCGCGCTCCCCATGGAGCCGCACCTCCACTGCCTTCAGGAAAGGCTCACCGGTCTCCGGGTCGATGGTGGTCTCCAGGTATTGACGGGTGCGTAGCACGATGTGGCGGATGAAGGGGTTGGACTGCTCGACGAAGCGTGGGAAGACCCTGCGAACCCTTGCCCGGTCGGGCGGACCCAAACGGTCGAAGCTCCCCCCGGGCGCAATGGCGTCCTTGTCCGTCATCCCCAGGGAGCGGCGCAAGGTGCTGTAGTCCGGCCCCTCGGAGGCGGGCGGCAAGGGGTTGCGCATCCAGCCCCAGATGTCGACCTCATCCGTGGGTGGGGGCTGTTCGCCGAGCAACAGGCCCAGAGCATGCCGGGGCTTGCGCCACTGGCTCCCGTAGCCGCCGAGGACCGCGTCGGAGCCCTTGGCCAACGCATCGAGCAGGTCCCAGGCTTCGATGGGGTGGAGCTGCACCGGTGTCGCGGTCGCCAGCAGCAGGCTGCGGGTGCGGGGCGAGATCTCCCAGAGAAAACGCAGCAGGTTGTTCGGCTCGGCCGAGTCGTACTCCTTTCCTGGACCGAGATTTCTGCGGCGGGCGCGGTGCGCCTCGTCCAGGATGACGCACTCATAGCTCCCGTGGACCAGCCAGTCCTTGATCTCGGAGCCGGAGGTGATCAGGCCGGTGGAGACAATCCCGACGCGCCTGGGACACCGCCGGATCGACTCCGGACCGGCGCTCGGGTGTTCGATCCCGTTCTCGTCCACCCAGTTGCGGCCATTCCATACCGCGGAGGGCATATCGAGCAGCGTCTGCAGCTCCCCCTGCCACTGCCAGATAAGCGGCTTGGGCGCGAGGATCAGGACCGGCTTGTCCCCAGACAGCGCCATGAGCTGCGCCGCCATGGCGAGCTGAATGGTCTTGCCGAGGCCGACCTGGTCTGCGAGGACGAATCGCGCGCCGTGGGGGCCGAGGTGAGCGCCGAAGGCGAGTTTGACGAAGTGCTTCTGGTGCTCCCACAGCCCCACCTCCTTGCGGTAGACGGGTGACTCGATGACCGGCGCCGCCGGGTCTGGCTGTCCGCGCCAATCGTCCAGGTTGGGGATCACCGAGCGCGCTGCCAGGCGCTGAATGTCCTGTACGACCGCCTCGGACAGATCGACCGCGAAAGGCGAGTGCCAGAGGGCGTCGAACTCCTCCTGAACCCATTGGACGGCCTCGTCCGAGTCGTCCTCCCACAGCAGCTCGTAGTTCAGCCGCCAGGCGGTGAGCGACTCGTTGACGCTGCCGAGGAAGGCGGTGCGCCGTCCATCCGCCAAGGTGATGACGCCCGCCTTGCCGTGGATCAGGCCGAACCGCTCGTCCGGCATGACCCGGACCTGGAGCTTGCCGCTGGACAGGAAGTCGTAGAGTCGCTGGAAGCGGGGTTTCGCGGCGTCGGGCAACTTCTCGGGCCCCGAGTCGCACCACTCCCGGCGCATGGCCGCCTGGGCGGCCTTCTTGGCGGTTTCGACATCCTGGGAGTCGATGACCGAGTTACAGACCAGCCTGACCGGTCCGGAGACCGATTCCAGCTCTTCCCCGGCTACTTCCAGGATTGAGGAGGAGAAGAAGCCGGCGATGCGGTCGTATCCCTGGGCCCCCCGCAGGCGCTCCGCCAGGAAGCTGTGATCGAGCCGCTGGCGGCGGGAGGAGAAGCGGTTCATCCGGGCGCCGGGCTTGGGCCGCCACGGTTGCTTGGCGCGATCTCAATCAGTCGCTCCCCGGCAAGCAGGGCGCCCTCGATCTCCGGCAGGAGCTGCGTGAACCAGGTCAGCAGCTCGCGGCGGGTGGTGTTTCCCACCCGCACCCAGACCACCGTCGGCCCTTCGGGATACAAGGTTCGCAGATGCACGAAGTCCTCGTCCTTGGAGACGATGACCGCGCCCAGACACCCCGCCTCCCCCCAGATTCGGGTGTCGGCCGCCTCCAAGAGCCCGTGATCGAGAACATGGGTGGCCTCATGGCCGCGGGTGGTGAGCCAACGTGCCAGGGCCGGCGGCAACTGCGCGTCGACCAGAAAGCGCATCGGGGTCGCCAGCCCTCAAGCAACGCGCAGGACGGGATGATCGGTCTGGCGGGCGGCGAACTCCAGCGCCGCCGCGATGTCCGCCGCCTCCAGGTAGGGATAGTCCTCCAGGATGTCAGTCTGCGAGGCACCGGAGGCCAGCATCTCCAGGATGTCCGACACGCGAATCCGCATGCCGCGGATGCAGGGCCGACCGCCGCAGATGCTCGGGTCGATGGTGATCCTTGGGTGCTCCTTCATCGCCTTACCTCAGGTTCATGAAGCCGCGGCTCGTCGCCGATCCCATTCTATACATGGTCGTTCTCCAAGGTTCCGGCAAGCAGGCGCGCTGCCTCCGCGTCGGCGGTCCAGTGAGGGATCGGCAATCGGCCCAGGTACCGGAGCAGCTCGGCGAGGTTCTCGCGCTGGGCCCAGTAGTCGGGGATCTCGGTCTTGAGGTAGGTAAGGCCCGCCCTGGCATTATCCTGCTCGGCGGTCTGGTAGACGGCGAAGAGTGCGTGACGGAGCAGGGAGGAGCCGAACCCTTCGGTGCCCCACTCGCGGCGCTTGAATTCGGTGGCGGTCTTGAGGCGGGTCTGGTTGGCCTTGCCGCTTTGGAGCATGAACTGGTAGTCGCGCACACCGAAGCCCCGGGCGAATTCCTGGAATACCCCGCTGCGGTAGTCGCCGTGGGCTTCCACCTCCAGGCATTTGAGGTAGAGCTTTTCCTCCGGCGAGAGGCGTTTCCACAGTTGGCCGTCGATGCCGCTGGGGACCAGGAAATTGCTGGCGGTCTTGACCGCGTCCTCGATGATGCGCTCGATGGGCGACTCC
>JBLMWY010000168.1:0-27959 GCA_050257475.1 Bdellovibrio bacteriovorus | reverse complement strand
ATTAAGCGGGTATCCGAGACCCTCCTCGACAAGCCCGGAGGTTATCTCCACAACGACGTCACTCTACCCGGTATCTACCTCGATAACATGCCGAGCTGGGAATACGGGGCGCTCAAGGAGGTGCGGGATGCGGTTCGGTCGCTGCGCAACGACTTCAGCCGTTCCCAGACCCAGTCGGTGGAGAACACAAACCTGCGCAAGGCCGATGCCTTCCTCAACTACGACATGGACTCCTGGATACTGCCGACCTCGGAGTCGGAGTATCGGGAGGGGATTCGGGCGCTGGGGCGCTACTTCGACGACCTGGCGAGCGGGAACGACCGATCCGCCCGGTTCTACGCGCGAGCAGACAACCTGGCGGCCTATCTGGCGGTGGTGGAAAAACGCCTGGGCAGCTACGCCCAACGACTGAGCGCGAGCGTCAACGACTCCGAGCTCACGGCCGCCCTGGTCCCCGTGAGCTCGGACACGGGGCCCCAGGAGCCGACTCCCGAGGTGCGTCTCCAGACCCCACGCCTGCAGGTGGATAACACCTTCTACGAGGCCCGCGGCTACGCCTGGGCCCTGCTGCACACGATGAAGGCCCTGTCCATCGAGTTCGAGCCGGTCCTGCAGGACAAGAATGCGGAGGTCTCGATGCTGCAGGTGATCCGGGATCTCCAGGAGGCCACGCGGCGGATGTGGAGCCCGCTGGTGCTCAACGGGACTGGCTTTGGGCTCGTGTCCAATCACTCCCTGATCCTGGCCTCCTACCTGTCCCGTGCCAACGCGGCCGTGCTCGACCTGCGCATCCTGCTGCAACAGGGCTGACGCCGCTTCCTGGCCGCCTGGCCGGGGGGAATGAATTGGGCCGCGTCCGGACTCCTTGGACGAGCGAGGCGCGGCCCGCGCCGGGAAAGTCCTCAACCACTGCCCGTGCGTTGTGCTAGTAAGGGCAAAAAAAAGGGGCCCGAAGGCCCCTGGAGACGGATGAAGCAGCACGATGGGGCGAGGGAGCGCCCTATCGATGGCTACATGAAGCTGTCGTGGATGATGTTCTTATACCAACTATGGGCATACTCTACCTCCCGCTTGTGGGCGTCCTCGCTGGCATCCATGGGGGTAACGCCTCCTGACCCGGGAACCTCCGCGATGGCTCCATCCGCCCCCAACTTGTAGACGCCCGCCACCGAGATGCCCCAGTCGGGGCCGGCGATGGAGTAGCAGGTATTGACGTAGGAGGGAACACCCACCTCCGCGTCATTGAGCATCGCCACCACTGCCGCGGCGCAGACCTTGGCCTGGCTGTTGGCGGCATAGGCCGACTTGGGCATGGCCCCGGCGATGGAGGCATCGCCAATCACGTGCACGCCCTTGTGCAGTTTGGACTCGAAGGTCTTTTGGTCCACCGGACACCAGCCTTTCTCGTCCGCCAGGCCCGAGACCTGGGCGATGGTCCCTGCCCGCTGGGGCGGGATGACGTTCAGCACGTCGGCCTTGATCTCGTCGCCGAAGCTGGTCTCCGCCACCATGGCGCCCGCGTCTACCTTCACTACGGTCGCGTCCGGTCCGGGACGCCACTCGATCATGCCGGGGAAGAATTTCTCCCAGGCCTGGGTGAAGAGGCCCTGCTTGGAGAACTTCTGCTTGGCGTCCAGGATAATGATTTTGGACTTGGGCTTGTTGGCCTTGAGGTAGAGCCCGATCTGGCTGGCCCGCTCGTAGGGCCCCGGGGGGCAGCGGTAGGGGTTGGCGGGGGCAACGATGACCACGGTGCCGCCGTCCGCCATGGCCTCTAACTGGCCGCGCAGGATCTTGGTCTGCTCGCCGGCCTTCCAGGCATGGGGCAGCTTCTCGGCTGCCTCGTGGCTGTAGCCCTCGATCTTATCGTAGAGGAGCTCGATGCCGGGGGCCACCACGCAGCGGTCAAATGGCAGCTCGGTGCCACCGGTGGTCTTCACCACCTTCTTCTCTGCGTCGATGGCGGCGGCCGAGTCGAACACCATGGTGATGCCGTGGGCCTTGAGCCCGTCGTAGTTGACCCGCAGGGACTCCAGCGTGCGCTCGCCGGCCAGGACCTCGTTGCTGAAGTAGCACGTATAGTAGGTCTCGTTGGGCTCCACCACGGTGACGTCGATGCTCGAGTCCAGCCGCTTGATGTATTTGGCGGCGGTGGCGCCGGCGGTGCCGCCCCCGACCACCACCACCTTCTTGGCGGCGCCGAGTGCCAGGTGCGGGACACCCACCAGACCGACGGCGGTGGCAGCGCTCGCGGCCTTGACGAAATCGCGACGATTCATCTTCATCTGATTGACTCCTCGGTCCTTATTGTTGGCTGGCGTAGAAGGCGAACAGGGCCTCTAGACCCTCCTTGCCGTCCTTCTTCATCAGGTCATCGACCTTGCTGCGCATCTTCTTGGGCATCTCGCGCCGATCCTCCAGGAAGTCGGACATGGCGAAATGAAGATAGGGCGTCCATTGGCCGGCCAGGATGTAGTACTCCTCACCCTCGATGATCTTGCCGCCCTCGCTGTGGCACTTCTCGCAGAACTTCTCGTGGAGCTTGGCCCCCTTGTCCACCAGCTTGGCGTCGAACTCCTGCTTGGCGGGCACGAAGGGCTGCTTGGCGAAGAAGGAGGCCATGAGCCCGATCTCCTCGTCCGTGTAGCCCTTGGCCAGGCGTCCCATGATGGTCGAGTAGACGGAGCCGTCGCGGAAGCCCTTCATGAGCTCGGTGAAGTACTCCCCGTTCATGCCTGCCAGGGTGGGCGAGGCAGGACCTTGGCTGGCGCCGTCGGTGCCGTGACAGCCGGCGCAGGTCTCGGCGAGCATGCGGGCGCTGGCCCCGGAGATCAGCTCCGGCTTCGGCGGCTCGTCCGCGGCCCAGCCGAAGGATCCCGCCGCAAGGGCCGCGGCCCCGGCGAGCAGGGCGATTGTTCTTGGTGTGTTGGCCATATTGCCTCCTACTTGGTTGGTACAGGCTGTGGATTGTTGCGGAGGGGGCTCCGCCATGCGGACCAGGCCGTGGCTCGGCCACGGTCGCTGAGCATTCTGTCGACGTCTCGTCGCCGGTGTCGGGCCGCGCCCGCTCCGGTGGCTATCCCGGGTGCCATCGATCAGTTGCCGGCGCCCAAGAGGGCGATCGCCTCTTGATTTCCACGGCTGCGCGCAAGGTCGACCGCGGTATGACCCTCGCCGTCACGTAAGGCGGGATCGGCTTGGTGCGAGATCAGGGAGCCGATGAGCTCGTTGTGGTCGCTGCTCACGGCCTCCATGAGCGCGCTGGTGCCGTCCTTGTCCTGAGCGTTGGGGTCGGCGCCCCTCTCCAGGAGGAGCTGCGCCAGGGTTCCGTAGCCCTTCCCCACGGCCCAGATTAGCGCGGTAGCCCCTTGGTTGTCCCGCGAGTTCGGATCCGCCCCCTGGGCGAGCAGCGCCTCAGCCACATCCGCGTGGCCGAGGTCGGCGGCGATGATGAGGGCGGTGGCACCGGCCCTGTCCCGGGCCTCTAAGTCGGCACCGGCCGCCACCAGTAGCTCGACGAGGTTGGCGTGACCCTGCTCCGCCGCCTGCATCAGCGCGGTGCGGCCGTGGCGGTCGGATGCCTTGGGGTCGGCGCCCCGGAACAGAAGCTGCTCCGCCATGTCCCGGATCCCGTAGCGCGAGGCGATCATCAAAGGGTCCCAGCCCTCACGGGTGCGGTCGTGTAGGTGGGCGCCCCGCTCGATGAGCAGGGCGGTCATGCCGATGTTGCCGTTCTCTGCCGCGAAGGTCAGCGCGGTGAGTCCGCTTTGGGTACGGGCGTTGACGTCGGCGCCCCGGGCCAGCAGCAGGGCGGCGGTCGGGATATCGCCCTTCTCCGCGGCCACCATCAGGGCTGTCTGACCGGACGGATTGGCCCCGTTGACGTCGGCGCCCTGGTCCAGCAGGGTCGCCATCCGCTCGCTGTCGCCCGCGGCGGCGGCAAGCCGGAGCTCCTTACCGAGATCCATCGACTGGGCCAAGAGTGTCGACGAAAGGACCAGCAGGCCGGCGCCAGTCAAGGTACGGATTGGGTTTCGCATGGGCGGATCTCGCAGTGTGCCGCGCCGATTCGATCTCTCACCGGCTCGGTGGTCAGACCGAGCCCGCCGCCTCAGGACTCCGAGGGTTCCGTCTCTTCCGGCTCGTCCGGCTCCTTGTGAGCGATCCCCTTATGGCAGTCGATGCAGGTCTCACCCTTATCGGGGGCCGCAGAGTGCTTGCTGCGGGCGCTACGGTCCTGGGCGGAGGTGTCCATGTTCGAGAAGTCGTGGCAGGTGCGGCACTCCCGGGAATCGGTTGCCTTCATCTTGGCCCAGACCCGGGTGGCCATGTCCCAACGATGGGCCTCGTACTTCTCCGGGGTGTCGATGGTCCCGATGATCTCGTGGAAGACGTCTTTGGCGGCCATCACCTTGGCATACATCTTGGGAACGAGCTCCTTGGGCACATGGCAATCGGAGCAGGTGGTCTGCACGCCCGACTTGTTCTTGTAATGGATGGTCTCTTTGTATTCCTCCAGGTTGACCTTCATGGAGTGACAGGAGGTGCAGAACTCCATTTCATTTGTATAGGCCACACCGACGTTGATGAAGCCGGTGAAGGCGATGCCGGCCAGGAAGACCAGGACCAGGAGGACTAGCGAGTAGCGCCGCGCCGACCCCTTCGGCTTCGGGCTGGAGGGCTGGGACATTGAAACCTCTCATCTGTGGCGACTGAGAGCGTCGCGCCTGGACCGGCACCCGGGGGAGCCCCCAGGCGCCTCGTCTCGGCCAGGCGGCGCCCCGACCTGCGTTCCCCTTGTCGTCGGGCACGTGTCGTTCTTGTTGTGCGGCCGGATGGTACGGCACCCCGCAGGCTTTGCCAAGGCGGTCGGTCGGGTTCAGCTCCCGGCCCGACCAATGGGGGAAGGCGGCCGAGGATTCAGTCGCGACGGCGGGCCCCAATGCCCCGGGCCCGGGCGAAGTCGAGCATGCGCTGGATGGGAATCACAGCCCGCCGCTGTGTCTCCGGGTCGATGTGGATCTCCTGATCACCCAGACGCAGGACCCGCTCCAGATTCTGCAGGGCGTTCATGGCCATCCATGGACAGTGGGCGCAGCTTTCACAGGTGGCCCCCTCGCCGGCGGTGGGTGCGGCGATCAGCGTCTTATGGGGGGCGAGCTGGTGCATCTTCCAGAATATCCCCGCGTCGGTGGCGACGATGAACTCCTGATTGGGCATCTCCACTACGGCTTGGATCAGCCGGGTGGTGGACCCCACCACGTCGGCCTGGTCCACCACCTCGTCGGGGGACTCCGGATGGACCAGCACGGCCGCGTTGGGATGGAGCCGGCGCACCCGTTCCAGGGCGAAGGACTTGAACTCCTCGTGGACTATGCAGGCCCCGTCCCAGAGCAGCATCTGGGCGCCGGTCATGCGCTCCACGTAGTGCCCCAGGTGCTTGTCGGGGGCCCACAGAATCTTTTGACCCTGGGCCGCCAGGTGCTCCACCACCGGGAGGGCGATGCTCGAGGTCACGACCCAGTCGGAGCGGGCCTTAACGGCGGCGCTGGTGTTGGCGTAGACCACCACCGTGTGATCCGGGTGGGCATCGCAGAAGGCCGAGAATTCGTCGGCCGGGCAGCCCTCATCGAGGGAGCAGGTGGCGGCCAGGTCCGGCATCAGGACCCGCTTCTCGGGATTGAGGATTTTGGCGGTCTCGCCCATGAAACGCACCCCGCACACCACCAGGGTGCGGGCATCGCTCTCGGTGCCAAAACGGGCCATCTCCAAAGAGTCGGCTACATAGCCCCCGGTCTCTTCCGCCAAGGCCTGGAGATCACCGTCGGTGTAGTAATGGGCGACCAGCACCGCGTCCTGGGCGGTGAGCAGCGTCTTGATCCGCGATCGGAGGTCTTCCTTCTCACCGTCGCTCAGGACCGGCCATTGGGGGTGGGGCGGGGCCTGTACGGGGCGGGTGTGGGGGACCTGGCCGGGGCTTAAGGGGCTGTTCATAGGCAATCTCCAGGAATGGCGTCTGGGGCCGGCGCCGCGCTGGCGGGGCCGCGTCTGCCTCTGATCTCAAGTTTAGGCCTGGACGTGGCGGCGAGGACGCCGGAGGTCAACGCCGGCGCCCGGCCCCGGGGGCTCAGGGGCTGGGCTCACGGTCCCACAGCCAGGCGGCGCCCCGCACCCCGCTCGAGTCCCCATGCCGGGGCGGTAGGATGCGGGTGGCCAGGCCGTCGCAGATGAGCCAGGGGCGGATCAACCCGGGGAGGTCATCGTAGAGGTGGGGCAGGTTGGACAGTCCGCCACCCAGCACGATGACGTCTGGGTCCAGCACATTGATGACCGAGGCCAGGGCCCGGCCCAGCCGGGTACCGTGCCGATCCAGGCTTGCCTGGGCACCCGGGTCCCCGGATTGGGCGGCGGCGAGAATCCTGGGCGGGTCCAGATCGAGCCCTGTATGCCGGCGATGATCCGCCGCGAGCCCGGGGCCGGAGACGAAGGTTTCGATGCAGCCCTGCTTGCCGCAGTAGCAGGCCGGCCCAGGCAGCTCGTCCACGGCCGGCCAAGGGAGCGGGTTGTGGCCCCACTCCCCGGCGATGGCGTTGGGACCCGCCAGCAAGCGTCCATCCACCACCAGGCCGCCGCCGCAGCCAGTGCCGATGATGACGCCGAAGCAGCAGCGCGCCTCCTCGCCGGCCCCGTCGGTGGCCTCGGAGAGGGCAAAGCAGTCCGCGTCGTTGGCGATGCGCACGGGCCGTCCCAGGAGCCTGGCCAGATCTCGGTCGATGGGGCGGTCGTTCAACCAGACCGAGTTCGAGTTGCGCAGGCGCCCGTTGAAGGGGGAGAGGGCCCCCGGGGTGCCGATCCCCACGGAGCCCTGGCAACCGGTCTCGGACTCCAGTGCCGCCACCAGGCCCGCGACGGCCGCCAGGGTCGCTTGGTAGTCGTCCCGCGGCGCCGGAACGCGGCGACGGGCAAGGCAGGCCCCCGTGGGATCAAGGGCGATGGCCTCGATCTTGGTCCCACCCAGGTCGACTCCGATCCGCACGGTCCCGGATCCGTTGCGTTCAGGTGGCCTCTTGGGACTCCGCCCTTGTGGACGCGCCTGTGTCCGCGGTCGCTGCGGGCTCCCCGTTGACCGCGTAGGGGCTCGTGAAGCGTTGGTTCAGGGTCTGGACGTATTCCTCGCAATTATTTAGCACCCGGGCGACCCTGCCCCGGGCCCAGGACCCCCAGCCCGTTGGCGTGCCGGCCAGGACGGTCCGCCAGGCCCGCGTGTTGCGCAGGAACGCCGCCTCCACGTCCCCTGGAAGGTACTTGCCCGCCACCTGCTTGCGCAGCCAGGGGAGCACGCTCAGGGCCGCCAGACGCCGCACGTTGAGGTGCGCAACGATGAGGGCGATCGCGACCAGGACCTCCAGTCCTTCCAAGCCCCAGCTCACGGCCCCTTGCAGGGACTTGAGCCACTCGGGCTCGTAGGAGAAGCCGTGCCAGTGACCGGCGCTGATGCTCCAGGCCATGAACATGGTCAGGAGGGCGACCAGGATGACGCCGTCCGCGATCAGGGTCCGCTTGCGCCAGCGGGCCACGGCCGTCTCTAGCAGGGGGACCACGGACTCGCTGAAGTCGGTCGCCGTCTTGCGCAGGCTGGCGACGATCCGGTAGGCCCGCTCCACCTCCACGCCCTTGATGCGCTGGAAGATCTCGTCGAGATCCCGGTCGCGCTTGGCCTCGAAGCGACGGCGCTTGGCCTCGTCCTCGATGGAGATGGCCGCCTCCGGGTTGTAGATGGTGTAGAAGCGCCCCGCGGTCAGGCCGACCTCGCCAAGCGCTCGCAGCCAGGCGGCGACCACGTCCTCCGGGTTGTCCTCCCGCGCCGCCGTGTCGATCTGATTGAGTATGAACAGAAACTTTCCGGAATCCGGGCGGTTGATGGTGTCGATGACCAGGTGCTTGAGGGTGTCGCGCATGGCCCCGGGCTCGGGGTGGCGGGCGTCGAAGAAGACCAGCACCAGGTCCGACAGATCGATCATGTGATCGGTGATGCGCAGCACGGCGTCGCGCTGGGCGTCCGCGTCGAAACCGGGGGAGTCGATCAGGATCTTGCCCCGCAACCGCTCGCTCTTGCAGGTCTTGAGCTGGAGGTAGGCATCGATGCGCTTGCCCTCGCCGGCGGCCACGTTCTCGATATCCTGAGAGACCCGGTAGAAGGGGAAGCGGGGGTCTGAGTCCAGCGAGACGCCCGGGAGGGTCCGGATCGTCTCATCCGGGCTGTAGACGATGACGGTGAAGCGGTCGTCTACCGCCTGGTTGCCGGTACGCTGGAGCTTGTGCCCGAGGAAATAATTGACGAAGGTGGACTTACCGGCGGAGAAGGTGCCCAGGACCGAGACCAGGGGCCACCAGGGGATGCGGGTCGCGAAGGACTCGTCCTCCTTGAGCAGGCCCATGCCGTGAGCCACCTTATCTAGGTCCCGGAAGCTGCGAACGGTGCTCAGCAGCACCGGGTTCTCCTGCTCCAGGTGCTTCTCCAGGTTGTTGAGCCGCTGGGCGATGATATCCGCGGTGGGCATAGGCGCTTCCTCGGGTGGTTGGACCTGTTGTCAGTGCAAAGGGTCTGGGGGAACCGGCCCGCGGGCGTCGCAGACCGGCCTCTCCTAAAGGCTCCCCCCAGAAGGCATCGGGTGCGGCGGCTCGCGCCGCCCCTGAGCTGGCAAGCCGTGCCTCATGGCGCAGGCTCTTTGATCTTCCAACATCGCCCGCGCGCGCACCGGGATCAGGCCGGAGAGGGTGCGCGAGCGGCATGGGCTCACAACGGCGCGAGAAATTGACGCCGGATGGTATACCCATCCCTGGTGCAACGATAGCCTCCCCCTGGGCCGCTGCATCCCCGGCCCCTTGGGTCTAGGGACCCCCGGGTGCGGCGGCGCCGCGCCCGATTGTCGTGGCTCGGGCAGGGTTTGCCTCAGGTTCGCCCAGGATTCGGAAGTGGTGCGATAGCGCACTGTTTTGGCTTGCGTTCTTTCGGCATTGCTTGAACAAGCCCCAGTGCCGCGTGCATACTGGGAGGCGCGCTCAGGGCGGAGCGAAACGACAATGACGACAGCCCGAGGGGTCCCTTCAAGCCCGCTCGGAGATTCGGGGGTAGACCGCCCCCGCAACAGGCTTGGGTGACGGCCAGCAGGGCGCGGTAGCCAAAGGCTCATGCGCCAGACAGCCATCTCCACCTGGTTGACCCTGACTCCACTTCCACCGAACGCAGCTCTTGGTGTGCCATCCGATGGGAAATAAGACTCGAAGCGCTGTTGCGGCCTCCCTGCTGGCCCTTTGGCTCCCCCTCATCGGGTTTGCGCAGATGGATCCGTCTGGCCAGCAAGGCGACACCTTCGTGGTACAGCAGGCCCAAGGGGCCCCTACGGTGTCGGTGGGCGGGACCGTGATCCCCTATAAGGAGGTGACCCTGGCGGCGCAGCTCCCTGGTCGGGTGACCTTCCTCGCCGGCATCGAGGGCGATCGCTTCAAGGACGGGGACCTGCTCCTCGCCATCGACGACGCTGAGCTCCTCGCCCAGCGCCGGGCCCTGCTGGCCCAGATGGCCAGCGCCGACGCCCAGTTGCGCAACGCCGGGGTGCAGTATAACCGTGAGATCTGGTCGCCCCAGGCCAGTGCTGCCCCCGGCGGCATGGGATTGCCGAACCTGTTCGACCAGATGTTCAGCCGACCGATGGAGAGCATCGTGGGTGATCGCTCCAAGGGTGCGGAACGCGGCGCCGACCTGTTCGCCTCGGGCATCCGAATTCAGGAGGCTCAGAACGCCATCATGCGCCTGCAGGCGGAGCTTCAAGCCCTGGATTCCAAGCTGCGCGACGCCCGCAGCATCGCCCCCTTCGGCGGGGTCATCGTCAAAAAGTTTGTCGAGGTGGGCGACACGGTGCAGCCGGGTCAGCCACTCCTGAGCTACGCGGACGTGGAATACCTCCAGGTGGAGGTGGACGTTCCCGCGCGCCTGCGCCCCGGCCTGCGGGAAGGGATGATGGTCAAGGCCGAGCTGGACATCAACAACCGGCAGATCCCGGTGCGCGTGGCCCAGATCTTCCCCATGGCCGACCCCCAACGCCACACCGTCAAGATCAAGTTCGACCTGCCCCAGGGTGTCTCGGAGCCGGGGATGTATGCCAAGGTGATGGTGCCGGACTTCAACGCCCCCGCCCGGGCCAACCCCGTCATCCCCGCCTCCGCCATCCGCTACAACGGCAGCCTACCCGGCGTCTATGTCCTCAACGAGCGAGGCGAGGCCCAGCTTCGCCTGATCCGCGTGGGCGAGGAGGTTGCCGGCGGCTTCGTCACCGTGCTGAGCGGTCTGATGCCGGGCGAGCGGATACTCAGCAATCCGGGTCCCCGGGTCACTGCCGGATGGTCTGCGGAGCCGGTGCCAGGCCGCTGAAGCCGCTGAACAAGATATAGCCGCGTGCTGCCGGCGCGGCGCCTTTGCCCGGGTGCCCTGATCCCGAAGGGCCTTGCCTCGGAGCCGTACTAGATCAGCCATGAGTCATGACATGAGCGCGCCCACATCGGAACGGAAGGAGCCGCCGTTCACCGACGAGAGTCTCGGCATCGCTGGACGCACCGCCCGTTTCTTCATCCGCTCGCCGCTCTCGCCGCTGTTCTACGTGGCCATGCTGCTGATGGGCCTGCTCGGGCTGGTCCTCACCCCGCGTCAGGAGGATCCCCAGATCTCGGTCCCTATGATCGACATCATGGTGGCCTACCCGGGCGCCTCCGCACAGCAGGTCGCCAATCTGGCCATTCAACCCCTGGAGCGGATCATGAGCGAGATCCCCGGGGTGAAGCATGTCTACTCCGCGTCCCAGCGGGGCCAGGGACTCGTCACCGTTGAGTTCGAGGTAGGCGAGCTGATGGGGCCTTCCCTCGTCAAGGTGAACGACAAGATCGCCTCGAACATGGACAAGATCCCACCCGGGGTCATGCCGCCGCTGGTCAAGAGCAAGGGGATCGACGATGTCCCCATCGTGACCCTCACCCTATGGTCCAAGGACCTGGATAATGACGGCATCCCGGACGTCGACGATGGTCAGCTCCGGCTCCTCGCCCAGGATGTGCTCCAGGCCCTGAAGCAGGTCAAGGACACGGGCAACGCCTTCATCGTCGGCGGGCGCCGGGAGCAGGTGACGGTCGACGTCTATCCGGAGCGCCTGTCTGGTTATCAGATCAGCCTCGACCAGGTGGCCCAGACCATCCAGACCGCCAATGCGGAGACCACCGCCGGTGGTGTGGAGGCCAGCGGCACCCGCTTCAGCGTAACCACCGGATCCTTCCTTACAGGGGTAGAGGACGTCAACCGGCTGGTGGTGGGGACCTTCAACAACATACCGGTGTATGTGCGCGACGTCGCGCGAGTGACCCTCGGCCCCGAGGACGCGAGCCAACTCGTGGCCTATTACACCGGGCCTGCCTCGGAGAGCGAGGAGAAGGCCGACGGGCGACCCGCGGTCACCATCGCCATCGCCAAGAAGGAGCTGACCAATGGCGTCACCGTGGCCAACGCCATCATCAAGCGCATGGAGGATCTAAAGGGCAGCCGCATCCCCGCCAATGTCGAGGTGAGCATCACCCGCAACTACGGTCAGACCGCGGACCAGAAGGTCACGGAGCTGATCCTCAAGCTGATCAAGGCCACCTTCTTCGTCTTCATCTTGGTGCTTGTGGCCTTCCGGGCCCTGAGGCCCGCCATCGTAGTGATGCTGGTCATCCCGGTGGTGCTCTTCATGACGGTCTTCGTGGCTTACATCTGGGGCATCACCATCGACCGGGTGAGCCTGTTCGCCCTCATCTTTTCCATCGGCATCCTGGTGGACGATGCCATCGTGGTGGTGGAGAACATCTACCGGCGCTGGCTGGAGGAGGGCCGCACCGACGACGAGACCGCGGTGGACGCGGTACGTGAGGTGGGCAACCCCACCATACTCGCGACCTTCACAGTCATCGCGGCCCTGCTCCCCATGGGCTTCGTCAGCGGTATGATGGGGCCCTACATGGCGCCGATCCCCAAGCTGGGCTCGGTGGCCATGTTCATCTCGTTATTCGCGGCCTTCGTCTTTACCCCCTATCTCGCCATCTCCAAATGGCTGCGCCCCTCCATGCACTACCTGGAGGCGGCGGAGACGCGCGAGCACAAGGAGGCGGAGCATATCGAGCGCTTCTTCCGGAGCATCCTGACCCCGCTGATCGAGAGCCGGACCAAGCGGACCATCTTCCGTTTGGTCCTGTGGGGCACCTTCCTCTTTACCTGCGCCTTCTTCTACTTCAACTGGGTGGCGGTGAAGATGCTGCCGCTCGACAACAAACCCGAGTTCTCTGTGGTGCTGGACATGCCCGAGGGCACGGCGCTGCCCGTCACCGCCAACTTGGCCCACCGGATGGCGGACAAGCTGCGCAGCCTGCCTGAGGTGACCTCGATTCAGCTTTATGCGGGTACGGCGCGGCCCTTCGATTTCAATGGCATGGTCCGTCACTATTACTTGCGCTCTGATCCCTGGCAGGGAGAGCTGCAGGTCCAGCTCACGGACAAACACGACCGGCACCGTACCAGCCACGAGATCGCCGTGGAGGCCCGCGAGCTGCTCAACACCCTGGTCGAGGGTACGGGGGCGACCATCTCGGTGGTGGAGATGCCCCCAGGTCCGCCGGTGCTTCAATCCGTGGTGGCGGAGATCCATGGACCGAGCCCGGAGCTGCGTCGCCAGTTCGCCCGGGACGTCACGGAGTTCTTCCGCGGGGCCGAGAGTACCCGCGACGTGGACAACTACCTGCGCGGCGCCTTTGACTATTGGCGCTTCGATGTGGACACCGAGAAGGCGGTGCGCCGCGGCATCTCGGTGGATGCCATCAACCGCAACATCGCCATGGCCCTGGGCGGCGCCCCGATCGGTGACATCAAGCAGGCGGCGGGTCAGCAGAGCGGCCATGAGCCGACACAGATCGTCGTTCAGGTGCCGCTGGCCGAGCGCTCTCAGATTGAGCGGCTCGGCGACCTGCCCATCCAGTCCAACCAGGGGTTCACCGTGCCCCTGCGGGAGCTTGGCCAATTCCGGCGCGCGCCCGAGGAAGACATCATCTACAACAAGGACCTGCGCGGCGTGGAGTATGTGGTCGCGGACGTGGGCGGGCGCCTCGCCGCCCCCGTCTATGCCATGTTCCAGGTCCAGGACGCCATGGCGGCGGCGAACTATCAGGCCCCGGACGGGACCAGACCCGCTGAGGGAGGGGCCTTGGGCGACGCCTTCTACTGGTTCGGGCCCCCTGGCGACACGAGCCGGTTGTCCTGGGAATGGGCAGGAGAGTGGACCGTCACCTTCGAGACCTTCCGCGACATGGGCGCGGCCTTCATGGTAGCCCTGGTTCTCATCTACATCCTGGTGGTCTGGGAGTTCGGCAACTTCCGGATCCCCTTGGTGATCATGGCCCCCATCCCGCTCACCTTGCTCGGGATCATCCCCGCCCACTTCGTGATGTTCCAGCTCGGTCTCGGGGGCGAGTTCACGGCCACCTCCATGATCGGGTGGATCGCGTTGGCCGGCATCATCGTGCGTAACTCGATCCTGCTGGTGGACTTCTCCATCCACGAGATCCAACGGGGCATCCCGGTGGCGGAGGCCGTGATCCGCGCCTGTAAGATCCGCACTCGGCCCATCCTGATCACCGCCCTGGCCCTGGTTGCCGGCTCCAGCGTCATCATCACGGATCCCATCTTCCAGGGGATGGCCATCTCGCTCCTGGCGGGCACCCTGGTCTCCACGGTGCTCACCCTGATCGTCATTCCGCTGGGCTGCGTCGCGGCCAGCCGAGACATGTGCGAGGTCGCGGCCGCCTCGGCGGCCAGCCTTCCGGTCTCGGGTCTGCCGTGCCAGGTCGAAGCGGCGGAGCAGGAGCGGGCGAGACCCGTCAAGGGGACCGGGGGCCTCAGCGCCGCGGTGGCGAAGGTGATCGAGATCCTGACCCTGGTCTTCTATGGGTTGAGGGGCCTGATCCTGCTGCTGGTGGATCTGGTGAAGAGCGCACTCAAGCCGAAGCCCCCGCGACGGCCGCAGCCGCCTGGTCGTTCCGGTGGAAAGGCCCCGGCCCCCACCACACCGCCTCCTTCCGGGGCGGCTCCGGCGGCGCCGATCCCAGCGGCTGGTGGCGGGGCCGGAGCCGCGACGGCACCCGGAGGGGCTGAGCTGGCGTCGCCAGTCCGCGCCCCCGAGACGTCGGCGCAGACCCCATCGCCCGCCGCAGCGGGAGCTGGCGAGGCCCCGTTGGTCGGCCCGGTTTCGGCCAACGATGCGGTCGTCGAGCCGTCCCCATTGACGCCCCCGACCGAGATCTCCGCGATGGCCGGTTCGGGCGCGTCGCCAGCGCCGGCGGCCGGGACGCTTGGTGAAAGCGGGAAGGCGCAACGGGACGCCGGTTCCGCATCGAAGGGCACCGAATCACCGACCGTCGCAGGTCCACGTCCAGGTGGAAACGGCAAGCGTTCCCCGGTAAGCAAGCCCAAGGAGGCGGTTAAGACTCGCCCGCAGGTGGCCTCCAAGGCGGTGGTTCAGACAGTCCAGAAGAAGGCGCCGCGTCGTGGCATTCGCCTGAAGATCGACGATGGCACTGGGGGCGATGAGCGATGAGTCTTTACTACCCCCGGTCGTTTGACTCAAGATTCGGACCATTGGACGGGGCGGTCCGATCGTGTCCTTAGTCCGCCGTGTCGCCCTGTCGAGCGTCGCGCTGACGGTTGTGCTGTCATCCGGTGTGCAACCGGTGTCGTCCTGGGACGAACCCTGGGGAGGCGCCTGGCGGCGCGATCAAGGGGATGGCTATGACACCGGCTATGGTCAAGGCGGGGTTGGGGCCTATGACTGGGAGGGTCGCCGTTCGGCCTCCCCGCTGGATAGCCCTTCCTGGGCGCCGGAGCCGTCCGGCCCCTCCTGGGGCTCGCCGACGGCGGGCGCAGGCCCCTATGCGGATTACGAGCCGCCCAACACCTGGGTACAGGGTCCGCCGCGGCCCGTTTCCACCGGCGACTATTCCGGCTTGACTCAGCGCCGCCCCCTTGCCTCCGATGGTCCCTCGCCGGCTTGGTCGGAGCACCAATCGGAGGTCATGGCCCCGGGGTTTCCCGCCAGGGGGCCGTCAGAGGCGGTGCGCCCGGGTCCGGGCTCGATGCGTTCGGTCCCGGGAGCGGGGCACCTGGATCCGCGGTTTGAGGCCTATCCCCGATACCGATTCCGGGGCGATCCACCGAGCCTCCTGGGTCATTGGGAATCCGCGCCCTACGACACGGGTTACCGGTTTCGTCCCCTGACCGAGCAGGAGCGTGGGCGCCTGCCCCAGGAGCCGGATGATCGTGGGGGGCGATACCCCCAAGACAGCCGGGGCGCACCATTTCCGAGCGAGCCCTGGCTGCAGCCGGAGACCGCCTATGGATTTGAGCCCAATCCTTGGCGGGCTCGCTGACAGTTTGGGAGCAAAGGGTTGCGAGCCGCCCCGGCTGCGTGTCGCAGGGCTCCCATCGATGACGCGAGAAGCGCCCTTGCGACGCTGGGGTCGGGCTCCGGCGTCGGCTTATTC
Organism: Bdellovibrio bacteriovorus; assembly: GCA_050257475.1. Lineage (GTDB taxonomy): Bacteria > Pseudomonadota > Gammaproteobacteria > Chromatiales > Chromatiaceae > Thiodictyon. Next base: position 12,350 of record JBLMWY010000168.1, on the reverse strand, counting down.
AGTCCTCTGGGTCCATTCGGTGGTCGGGGTGCGGTCAGGTCACCAGGGCGGCTGCGAGGATTACATTTTTCACGCATATTGACCGCGCTGCGCCCTAAAGGGGGCGTCGCGCGCGGATGAGCACCCACAATGACGGAGGATTTGGACTCATGATTAGGCACATGCGCGCGGCGTTTGGGGTGGTCCTTGTGACCGCGGTGGTCGTCGGTGCCCAGGCGCAGACCGGGGCTCAGTTCTCCGCCGACATGGTTCGCCGGGGCCCCGACGGGCAGGAGACCTCGGGCAAGATGTTCGTGGGCGACGGGCGCACCCGGATGGAGATGTCGCAGGAGGGCCGCGAGGTGATTCGGATCAGCGACCAGAACCGACGTATGGAGTGGATCCTGTTCCCCTCGGAGCAGAGCTACCTGGAGCGCGGCGCCCCGCCGGGGGCCGAGGGCGCGCCCGCGGGCCCCAGGCAGCCCTCGGCCGAGGCGAGCCCCTGTGAGGGCCTGCCGGGTGTCACCTGTCGGCGGGTCGGGGTAGAGGATGTGAACGGCCGCCCCGCGGTTAAGTGGGAGCTGTCGGCGACCCAAGATGGGAAGACCCTGACCGGCGCCCAATGGTTGGACCAGGAGCGCGGAATGCCGTTGAAGAGCGTGATGCCCAATGGGCCTACCATGGAGCTAAAGATCTTGGGGCCAGAGACCATCGACGGCCGTCAGGTCGAGAAATGGGAAATGACCATGACGGCCCCGAATCAGCAGCCGTCGCGAACCTTCCAGTGGTATGACCCGGAGCTCAAGCTGGCGGTCCGGGAGGAGTTCCCGGGTGGCTATGTCAGCGAGCTCAAGAACATTCGGGTTGGTCCCCAGCCCGACGACCTGTTCGGTGTACCGGCCGGCTACACCCGCATGACGATGCCCCAGGGTGGCCAGCAGCCGCACCAGGGTCCGCGTTGATCGCTGGACCGGAAGGGGCAGAGCAGTTGGCCTCCGGCGCCTTCGGCGTCGGAGGCAAGCCCAGCCTCTAGAGCCTACTCGGCGACCGGCGCGGCGATACGCGCGGGTCACGTCATCGCCATCTCTTGCGTCGGGACGACAGCATGATCACGGTCGTTGGCAGTCTCAAGGGCGGCTCGGGAAAGAGCACCGTCACGTTTAACCTAGGTGTCTGGCTGGCGATGGCGGATGTCAACGTCCAGTTGGTGGACATCGACCCCCAGGCGACCCTCACCGACGTGGTGGACGTGCGCCAAGAAGAGGGTTTTGATCCTCAGCTCCGGGTCCTGGACAAGCGTGCGCTCACCCGGGAGCAGTTGCGGTCCGCCGATGAGATCCTCATCGATGTCGGCACGGCGGACATGGAGAGCATGCGTTTGGCGCTCTCCCTATGCGACCGGGTGATAGTCCCCGTGCAGCCCTCCCAGGCAGACATCTGGTCGTCACAGCGGTACATCCATCTCGTTCAGTCGGTGGAGCGGGAGGCGCCTCCGGAGATCGTCGGCTTCATCAACCGGGGCGATACCCATCATGCGGTGCGCGAGACCAACGAGGCGGCGGCCGCCCTGGTCTCTCTGCCGGGTATCCGTTTCATCAAGCCCCGGCTGTCCCAGCGCACGGTCTTTCGACGCTCCTTCAGCGAGGGTCTGGCGGTCTTCGAGCTGGAGTCCAGGGGCAAGGCGGCCCGGGAGTTTCTGGCCCTGGCGGCCGCCCTCTACAGCCATCTCGTGAGCTGATCGCTCGCCCCGGAAGGCGGCGCCGCCGCGGCGGAGGCGACCCCCTGGGGTCCTGCTCCCGCGCTCTGATGCGCTCGCCCAGGGGTGCGACCCGAGGATCTTGTTGGGTCCGGATTTTCTGTTAAGCTCCGTGGTCAACTTATCGGCATCCAGCCATCTGCGGCGGCATCGATCATGACGGAGAACCACAGACCCAGTGGCCCTAGCCCCTCCGCCGAGGCGACCGATCCGGGCGTCATCCACCCCGAGGTGACCGACGCCCAGCTCAATGCCTTCGCCATCGACCGGCTCTCCCAGGCCTTCGAGACCAGTGCCAAGCGCTGGGAGCTGATCGTCTACCCGTCCCTGTTCGCCTTCATCATCCTGGCCGCCTATGGCTTCTATCTGGTGTTCAGCCTGGCCAAGGATATTCATTACCTGTCGATCAGCGTGGACTCCAACATGACGGTGATGGCCAGCAACATGCAGTCGGTTTCCGACAACATGGGCCAGATCACCGCCAACATTCGCAGCATGGCGGTGAATGTCGACTCCATGGCCCGGGACGTAAGCACCCTGGAGCCCATGCTGACCAGCATGGAGAACCTGGATAGGTCCGTTCAGGGCATGACCTTCACCACCGCCAACATGCGCGACGACATGTCGATCATGAACCGAAACATCAGCCGGCCGATGTCGTTCATGAACTGGTTCATGCCTTGGTGAGGTGCCGCGCGGCGCCGTGGCTGTTGTGAAGCCTGGGGCCACCCAGATGCGGCCCGACCAAGCGGTCAGGCTCAGCGTCGCCATCTCCTCCCGCGCCCTGTTCGATCTCAGCGAGTCCCATCGGGTCTTCGAGAACGAGGGCGTGGACGCCTATCACGCCTACCAGGTGGCCCACGAGAACGATACCCTGGAGCCCGGGGTAGCCTTCCCCCTGGCGCGCAAGCTGATGAGCCTTAACGAGGTCCTGGGGGAGCGCGGGCGGGTGGAGGTGATCCTGCTGTCGCGCAACAGCTCGGATACGGGGCTGCGGGTCCTGACCTCCGCCCATCGCCACGGGCTCGACATCTCTCGAGCCGCCTTCACCGGGGGGGCCAGTCCCTACCGCTACGTGGCCGCCTTTGGGGCCCACCTCTTCCTGTCCGCGGACCCCAATGACGTGCGTCTGGCCCTGGACGCCGGTTGCGCGGCCGCCACCGTGCTCCCGGCGGCCTCAAGTGGCGCCGAGGCGGACGAGGGTCCGGTTCGCATCGCCTTCGATGGCGACGCGGTCCTGTTCTCGGATGATGCCGAGCGGCTCTATCGGGAGCAGGGGCTGGCGGCCTTTAACGCCACCGAGCTCGCCGCGGCCCACGAGCCCCTGCCTGGCGGCCCTTTCAAGGGGCTCCTCGTGGCCATCCACCAGCTCCAGACCCTGTTCCCGGCGGACGCCTCGCCCCTGCGTACCGCGCTCGTCACCTCCCGCGGCGTGCCCTCCCATGAGCGGGTGGTACGCACCCTGCGCGCCTGGGACATCCGCATCGACGAGGCCCTGTTCCTCGGCGGCTTGCCGAAGTCCCGATTCCTGGCCGCCTTCGACGCGGACATCTTCTTCGACGACCAGGAGGTCCACTGCCAGGCCGCGCGCCTGCACGTGGCCACCGGCCACGTGCCCCACGGGATCGCCAACGCCGGGTAGGGCGCGTCGGCGCCGATCAGGCGACCCTAATTGATGCCGCCCATGATCTCGTTGTCGGCGATGGCGTTGTATTGGTCGATCAGGGTCGCATCCGGCGCCGTGTCTTCGCCGAGGAACTCCAGATAGGCGTCGCGGCTCGCTGGGGACTCGAAGTAGATCTTGATCGCCTGCTCCCCGCTACCCTGGACCAGGAAGGGGGCGTTGCCCAGGTCGGTCACATCGTTGAGGGTCATCGGATCTGTCGTGGTGACACGCATGGCGAAGCTCCAGAAAGGTTGGTCATGTGTCGAATTGTGGGGTCGAAGATGAGGTCTTAGCCTGGACAAAACCAGGTCGCATGGCCGATCTACCGCGGCGCCCCTCTGAATGCGCCGGGGCATGGGAGAGCCGGGGGTGGCGTTGACGGCCGGGCGGTCAGGCGCTGCGCAGCCGGCTGAGCTTGACCAAGGCGATGGCACAGAAGGGTAGGACGAGACCCAGGGCCACCGCGGTCAGCATCAGATAGCCGAGCTCGGAGTAATCCGCCGGGACCGTCACGGCCCCGCTGGCCCGGTCGGTCACCTCCCGGGTGACGGTAAAGACCTGGTTCAGGTACTTGGTCCCGAGCTGCCCGAGGGAGAGCGCTAAGTTGGTGAAGGAGGCCATCACGGCAAAGAAGGTCGCCTTGAGGTGAGCGGGGGCGGAATTGGCGATCCAGGCGAGCATGGGAATCATGGCCACCTGCCCTAGGGGCGATTCGATAGCGGTGTCCACGAGGGCGATGAAGCGCGCATCCACCAGGCCCCCCGTGTGGGCGGCGGTCCAGTGGTGTAGGCCGTAGTACATGCCAAGGATGGGAAGGGTCAGCAGGGTACCCAGGATGGTCAAGAAACCCACGATGTAGGCAATCGAGTGGTCGGCCATGAAACGGCGGAAGATGAACATGCCGAACAGGGCCATGGCGCTGCCGATCAGCGACAGGATGGACAGGAACTGCTGATCGAAGCCCAACTCATCGATCATCCACCAGGTCTGGCCAGCCCCCGGGGAGGGTATGGCTCGGAACACGAAGATGACAATGGCCGTGCCGAGGAGCACGCGCTGAGCCTGGGGCTCGAGCTCTTGCATCAGGCGGGCGATCAGGAAGGCCACGATGGCCATCGAGCCCACGAAGACGATCTCCTCATTGAACGGCAAGTCGCCGAGGCCCATCCCGAGGGTGAAGACCACGAAGACCAGGCTGCCGCCGAGGATCCACCAATTGGGGCTGGTGGGCTCGGCATGTCCATGGACCAGACGCTCGGCGGCCGTTTCATCATGGCCCAAGGCCCGCAGGCGGCGTAGCTCGCGCCGCTTGAGCAGCCCGCCGAGGAGGACGCCGGAGACAGAGGCCACTGGAATCAGGAGGGCAAGCTCGTAGATCTGGATGTAGGTCGCGAGCTTCTGGGCCTCGTCCATGGTCTCCACGCCACGGAACAGAAAGACGTTGAGCAAGGCCACGAGGACCCCGCCACCGATGATGGCTACCCGTCCCAGGGTCTGCATGGTCGTGTGCATCAACCGCCGGGTCGCCGGCGCGAAGGGTTGTCCCGCCTCATCGAGCACCGGGACCGCCTCCACGGTCATGGCGTCCGCCACCACGTCCTGGACCACGAAGCCCGTCGGGGCCAGGAGCACGCTCATCACGTACCAGGCCTCCAAGGGCATCAGCGTGGCCATGGCCTCCGGGCGGGCGAGTAGACCGAGCATGATGAGGAGACTGGCGGCGATGAGACCGGCCCCCAGGTAGACCAAGCCGGCCTTGTGGCGCCAGATCAGGTCCACGAGGTGCCCCAGCGGCATCTTCAAGGTCCAGGGGATCATGGCCCAGAAGGCCAGCGCGGCCAGGAGCTCGGCGGAAAGCCCCAGGTAGTCCTTGACGAAGAAGGTGCCCACAATGGCGGTGAGGCCGGAGACGCCTGCCGCCAGGTAGACCATTAGGGGCGGGAGATAGGACAGGCGAACCTCGCGCCCAAGCTCGATGACGGTACGGTCGAACCAGTGGTAGGCGCGTTTCATCATGGCCTGCCAGGGTAAGGGCTAGGCGCTCCCATTACAAAGGATCGCGCGAAACGCGTCGGCCTCGGTCCGCATGTGAAAAGGCTCGCACGCGGGCCAAGGTGCGCGAGGGACAGAGGGCGGGACCGTGCGATGCCTCCCGTCGGGGTGGGGCTGCCGATGCCGGAGGGGCGTGGCGAGCCAGGGAGCGCTGATCAAGGGCCAGGATGGCGTTCGATCAGTGTCCCTAGTGCTGGCACTCCCTCAGCCGAGCCTCATTGCCCGGCCAGATGGCGATGAGGAATGCCAGGGCGAGGGTGAGCGCCGAGCCAAGGGCGAGCACGAGGGCTAGCTGGGCCGCGGGCACGGCGAGGGCAGTGGTCTCGGCGACCAACAAAGACAGGCCCCCGGAGATCAGAAGGCCGAAGGACAGGATCACGGCGGATCTCATGGTCGTACAGGTGATCACGGTTACGACTCCATGTGAGAACATTAGTGATAACTAATATAGCATATCCACGCTAAATCCGGGACTTCGGCCGCCGGAAGGGCCCTCCAGGGGCGCGCACGGTCGCCTGCACCCCGGTGACAGGGTCGGGCGAGGGTTGGCTCCGATCCGCCCTCCCGCCAAAAAACCTTCATTTCTGCGCGGTGTGTCGCGCTCAATCTCCGCTAAATCTTGAATGGAAGCCAATGTGGCCTCGCCAGATGGGGCCGAGTGGGGGTTCCGACATGTACAACGCAGACATCCTGATCCATATCGACGAGACGCTCGATGACGACGCCGTCCACGACTTGGAGCGAGACATGGGCGCGGAGGATGGAGTGCTGAGCGCCTGCATGCACGAGCGGGCACGCCACCTCATGCTGGTGGATTTTGACCCGCGGCAGGTCAGGCCCAGCCGCATCGTGCACTCGGTACGCAACCGCGGCTACCACGCCGAGATGGTGGGCCTCTAGGATCAATCCTTGCCAGAGACGCGCGCCCGACCCCGCTGAAATGCTGCGAAAGGTCGGGCGCGTCCCTCGGGGCGAGCCCCTCCCCAACGCTGACGCCAGCACCCCCGGAACCACGGTGGCCCCCCGGTCTTGACCGAGGCGCACGGGCGATTTCGTCGCCCCGATCCGAGGGCTCTCCCCTGCGAACTGTTTGCACCATCTTTCCGTCCTTGCTGCATCCCGCTCGTCCAGACTTTGTATCGAAGCGAGGGGTGGGGCCAAGGGCCAGAGGGTCTCGTTCCCACGCCTACAACCAGGCCTTCCGGAGGGCATCAGGGTCCGCATCCGGTCTGAGCGCGGACCCCACGAAGCGAGGCGTACCATGATTAGCAGCAAACATCTCCTCACCGCCGCCGCCCTGATCTGTGGGATCGGGGCGAGCCTCGGCACCGCGGGTCTGGCGTCGGCCCAGCCCGTGCCTGGTGGCCGGGGGCCCGTCGCCTTTGGCGCCATCGACCTAAACGACGACGGCGTCATCTCCGCCCAGGAATTTGCCGAGCACCGTGCCCAGCGGCAGGCCGCCCGTGCGGCCCAGGGGCGGCCGATGCGCAACGCCGCGCAGGCGCCGCGATTCGAGGGCTGGGATCAGGACGGGGATGGATTCCTCACACCCCAAGAGCTCACGGAGGGTCAGCAGGCCCGCTTTGCCGCACGTCATCCGGGCTGGGGCTCGGGTTGGGGCCCCGATTGGGGTCCGGGTATGGGCCCCGGTTGGGGTCCTGGCCGGGGCTCCGGCTGGGGACCGGGTCCCGTCGGTGGTCGGCCTTGCTGGCGCAACCCCTGAGCATGGGCTAAGCGTGCAGCCCTTCAACGAGGGCCAGGCGTCCCCGCGAGGGGGCGCCTCCGGGTCGATCCCGGATCGGCCCTACTGCCCTACTGCGCCCCGGGGGATGCAGGGGCCAAGCCCGCGTTCGTCGGGCGTCGCTCTGGCCTCGGGGGTCGCCTTCACCCGATGAGGGCCACGGCCTTGATCTGGGCCCAGACGCAGGCCCCAGGGACAAGCTCGAGGGCGGCGGCCGAGCGGGCGGTCAGCCGCGCGAGCAACGGCACCTCCGCGGCGGAGAGCCGCACCAGGCGCAGGGCCGGGTGGGCGTCCGGGGCCAGCTCTGTCACCGTCACCGGTAGAGTATTGAGGATGCTCGTGCCCTGGATCGGCTCCCGAGCGATGCTTACGTCCCGCGCCAGGATGCGTACCCGCACGGTCTCGCCGATGGGGTGCCCCCTGTCCCGCACCCAAAGCCGCCCGCCGGGGAAGTCGGCCCGCGCCAGGTGCCAGTCCGGGTCCCGAAGCGCCACCCGGGCCTCGATGACCACCCCCGCGTCCTCCCCCAGGCGGATGGGCAGATCCAGGCGCGCCAGGGTCTCGGTCAGGGGACCCGTGGCCAGGACCCGTCCCGACTCCAGCACCACCAGGTGGTCCGCCAGCCGGGCCACCTCGTCCGGGGCATGGCTCACGTAGAGGATAGGGATGCCAAGCTCCCGGTGGAGCCCCTCCAGATAGGGCAGTATCTCCTCCTTGCGGGCCTGGTCCAGGGCCGCCAGGGGCTCGTCCATCAGGAGCAGACGCGGCCGGGTAAGCAGGGCCCGGGCGACGGCCACTCGCTGACGCTCGCCGCCCGAGAGCCCCCCGGGGCGGCGATCCAGCAGGTGGCCGATGCCGAGGAGCTCCAGGATGTGGCTAAAGCCCGCTGCGTCGCCCTGGCCCGATCGGCGCCGGCCATAGTCCAGGTTGCCGCGCACGCTGAGGTGGGGGAATAGGCTCGCCTCCTGAAAGACATATCCGAGCGGGCGGCGGTGGGTGGGCAGGAAGGTCCCCCCGTCCTGCCAGATCTCCCCGTCGACGCGCAGATGTCCGTCCGGGAGTCGCACCAGCCCTGCGATGGCTCTCAGCAGCGTGGTCTTGCCGGAGCCGGAAGGTCCGAACAGGGCCGTGACCCCCTGGCTCGGCAGCGCGAGGTCCGCGTCCAGGGAGAACCCCGGGTATTCCAGGTTGAAGCGGGCCTCGATCAACGCTGCGACCGCGCCGACGGATTCAGGGTGTACAGGGCCAGCAGCACCAGGAAGGAGAAGACCACCATGATGCCCGCCAGCCAATGGGCCTGGCCGTACTCCAGGGCCTCCACGTGGTCGTAAATCTGCACCGAGACCACGCGTGTCTTGTCGGGGATGTTTCCCCCGATCATCAGGACGACCCCAAACTCGCCCACGGTGTGGGCAAAGCCGAGGATGGCCGCGGTCAGGAAGCCGGGGCGTGCCAGGGGCACCGCCACCGTGAAGAAGGCGTCCAACGGCGAGGCACGGAGCGTTGCCGCCACCTCCAGGGGGCGCTCGCCCAGGGCCTCGAAGGCATTTTGGATGGGCTGGACCACGAAGGGCATCGAGTAGAAGACCGAGGCCACGACCAGGCCCCAGAAGGTGAACGGCAGGAGCCCGATCCCCGCCCACTGGGTGAGCTGACCCACGGGTCCGTGGGGACCCATCAGCAGGAGCAGGTAGAAGCCGATCACTGTCGGCGGCAGCACGATGGGCAAGGCCACCACGGCCCCCACGGGGCCCTTCCAGCGCGAGCGCGTGCGGGCCAGCCACCAGGCGATGGGGGTGCCGATGACGAGCAGCAGGGCTGTCGTGACCGCCGCCAGGCGCAGGGTGAGCCAGATGGCGGTCAGATCATCGGGGTGCGGCATCCTGGCGACCCTAAGGCAGGGTGTAGCCGAAGGCGCGGATCACCGCCCGCGCCTTCTCCCCTTTGAGATAGTCCAGCCAGGCGTGGGCCGCGGGCTTGCCGGCGCCGGCGTTGAGGAGCACGGCGTCCTGGCGGATGGGCTCATGCAGCGTCTCCGGGACCACCCAGGCCGAGCCTGAGGTCAGCTTGCCGTCTTCCATGACCTGAGACAGGGCGACGAAGCCCAGCTCGGCGTTCCCACTGACCACGAACTGGTGCGTCTGGGCGATGTTCTCGCCTTGGACGAGCTTGGGCTGGATGGCGTCGACAAGCCCGAGGGCCTCGAGGGTCTGCATGGCCGCGACCCCATAGGGTGCGGTCTTGGGATTGGCGATGGCCAGGTGCCGGAAGTCCCCCTTCTTCAGCACCTCGCCCTGGTGGTCCACCAGGCCGGGGTTCGCCGACCACAGGACCAGGCTGCCGATGGCGTAGGGGACGCGGCTGCCGCGCACCGCCGCCCCTTCCTCCTCGAGCTTGGCGGGGGTGCTGTCATCGGCGGAGAGCAAGACCTCGAAGGGGGCGCCGTTCTTGATCTGGGCGTAGAACTTACCCGTGGCACCAAAGGAGAGCAGGGCCTTGTGCCCCGTCTCCTGTTCGAAGTCGGTGGCGATGCGCTTGGCCGGGGCGGTGAAGTTGGCGGCGACGGCCACTTGCACCTCGGCGGACCGGGCGGACCCCACGGGCGCAAGGACGAGCGCGAGGGCGAGGGTGGCGCTGGTGATGATGGGCTTCACGGTTGATCCTCAAACGCCGACGGCCAGGATAATGTGGGAGGCCTTGATCAGGGCGCAGGCGCGCGCCCCGACCTGGAGGCCCAGGCTGTGGATGCTCTCTTTGGTGACGATGGCGGCGACCGACTTGCCCCCGGGCAGGTCGATGATCACCTCGCCATTCACCGCCCCCTCCACGCAGCGGGAGACAACCCCACACAGTCGGTTGCGGGCGCTGGTCTTGAGTGTCTCGTCGGTGGTCACGATGACCCAGGGGGCCTTGATCAGGGCATAGGCCTCCACGCCGTGGGCAAGGCCGAGTGCGTCCACGCTCTCGTTGGTGATGATGGCGGCCAGGCTGCCGCCGCCGATGTCGAGGATGACCTCGCTGTTCACGGCCCCGCGTGTCACCCTTGAGACCCTGCCCATGAACTGGTTACGTGCACTGGTTTTCATGTTCAGTCTCCGTATCTGCTGAAAGTAACGATGGAAATGGTCGAATAGGGCCGTCCCGCCACCCAAGGCCGTCAGCAGGCCTTGGAGCTCTCCCTCCATGTCGCGCAGCAGGGCGAGGACCTGCTCGCCGTGCGCCGTCAGTCGGGTCCCCCCGCCGCCGCTGCCGCCGACGCTGCGCTCCACGAGGGGCCGCTCCGACAGGTTGTTGAGGGCCTCGATCGCCTCCCAGGCCCCCTTGTAGGAGATGCCGATCGCCCGCGCTGCTGCCGTGATGGAGCCAAGCTCCGCCACCTTCTCCAACAGGGCCACCCGGTCCACTCGACGGGCCTTTGTTGGAACGGCGACAGGCATCGTCCGCGCCTTTGTGGTCATCGCTATCACCGTTACTACATAACGCGGGCGAAACTACCAGAGTGCTCTAGAGGCAGCAAGCACGGGGCCAGAGCGGAACTGGGCGAATCGGATTGCATGGCTCGGAGCCTAACCACCCTTGGGTTTTCGCCTCGACCGCACCCATGGTGTTATTCGCGGATGCGCGCTTGAGGCAAACCACGAGCCCGAGGCCCTTTCGATGAAGATCCTGCTGATCGTTCTTGGTGTCCTTCTGTTGCTCGGCGTCGCGGCCCTGGCCGTCTTCGTGTTCGTGGTGCAGAACGTGGAGCAGCCGAGCTACCGGGTGGTGGAGCGACAGGGGGACCTGGAGATCCGCGACTACCCGAGCCTGATTCAGGCCCAGATTCGCCGCCAAGGGGCGCGTAAGGAGGCCCTGAGGTCCGGGTTTGGGCCGCTGGCCCGCTACATCTTCGGTAAGGAGCGGGCAGGGGAGCCCATCGCCATGACCGCCCCCGTCACCCAGCGGCCCGTCGAGACCATTGCCATGACGGCCCCAGTGACCCAGACGCGGGATGGGAGGGACGACTGGGCCGTGAGCTTCATCATGCCTGCCCGCTACCGGCTCGATGAGCTCCCGGTACCGGCGGGCGACGTGCGTCTGGTGGAGGTGCCGGCCCGACGGGTGGGGGCCATTCGCTTCAGTGGGCGGGCCAGCGACGCCGAGATCGCGGGCAAGGAGTCGGAGCTTCGGGCCTGGCTCGCCAAGCGCGGGGTTTCCCCGGAGGGACCGCCTCTCTACGCGTACTACAATGACCCGCTCACGCCTGGATTCCTGCGCCGTAACGAGGTCCTGCTGGACCTGGCCGCGGAGCGCGCCCCGGGGATCTCGCCTTGAGCGCGATGAACGAGGCGGGTGCGCCACTCGATTCCAAGGGCCGAGCCGTCTCGATCCTGGCTGCGGTAGTGGGTCTGATCGCCTTGCTCGTCGTCGGTACAGCCCTGTGGCGGCTCCAGGGGGCCACGGCGGGTCTTGAGATCAGCCGGGAGCGGGCCGGCGACATCCCGGTGACCCTCTTCCGGCCCGCGGGCGGAAGACCCGCCCCGGTCGTGGTGATTGCCCACGGGTTTGCCGGCTCCCAGCAGCTCATGCAGCCCTACGCGGTCACCCTGGCGCGCAACGGGTATCTGGCGCTGACCTTCGACTTTCCGGGGCACGGGGCAAACCCGGCGCCCTTCGTCTCCCGCATCGAGGACCAGGAACGGCGGGTGCGCCTCCTGCTCGGGACCCTGGAGTCGGTGATGGACTTTGCGACCGGCCTGCCGGACGCGGGCGGTCGGGTGGCGCTCCTCGGACACTCCATGGCGGGGGATGTACTCACGCGGCTCGCCGCGGCCCGTCGCGATCAGGTCGCGGCCACGGTCCTGGTGTCGCCCTATCTCGCGAAGGACGCGCCGATCAAGGATGCGCGCAACCTGCTGATCCTCTTTGGCGCCCTGGAGCCTCAGATGCTCTATCAAATGAGCCGGGAGGCCCTCGCCGCCACGACTGGCGGGACCCTTGATGTCGGGGCGACCTATGGCCGCCTGGCGGAAGGCGACGCCCGACGCCTGGAGCTGGTGCCCGGCGTGGAGCACATCGGGGTGCTCTATGGCGGGCCCGGGATCGAGGCTGCACTGCGATGGCTGAACGGGACCTTCGACCGCTCCGGAGACGGTTTCATCGATCGGCGCGGTCCC
>JBLMWY010000167.1:0-13287 GCA_050257475.1 Bdellovibrio bacteriovorus | reverse complement strand
GTAAGGGCGTGAAGCTTGGCTATGTCATCCCCAAGGAGGGAGCGGTGCTGTGGGTCGACGTACTCGCGATTCCGAAGGATGCGCCCGACCCGGATCAGGCCCACGCCTTCATCGAGTACCTGCTCGACCCCAAGGTCATCGCCGACGCCTCGAACTTCGTGCATTACGCCAACCCCAATCCGAAGTCGAAGGAGTTCTTGGACGCCGCGGTGCGTGACGACCCCGCCGTGTATCCCAACGAGGAGGTCCAGAAGCGGCTATTCGTGCTGGCCGAGCGCAGCGACAAGGACCTGCGCGCCATCAACCGCGTCTGGACGCGTCTCAAGGCCAACCGCTGACGCCGCCTGGCGGCAGGTGGACCCAGCGCCCCCAGGGGCGTGCCAGGTCACCTGCCGCCGCCGCAAGCACCTTATCGGAGACCAAGCAGCATGGCCGGCCCGCCCGACCGTCGCCGCCTCGAGCCCTGGCAGGACCCCAAGGCCGAGCCCTATGTGCGCATCGCCGGTGTCACCAAGAAGTTCGGTGACGTGTACGCGGTGGACAATGTCAGTCTGGAGATCTTCCAGGGGGAGTTTTTCTCGCTGCTGGGCGGCTCAGGCTGCGGCAAGACCACGTTGCTGCGCATGTTGGCCGGGTTGGAGCAACCGACCCAGGGGCGGATCTTCATCGACGGCGTGGACGTGACCGAGGTGCCGCCGTACTCGCGCCCGGTCAACATGATGTTCCAGTCCTATGCCCTGTTCCCCCACATGACGGTGGAGCAGAACGTGGAGTTCGGGCTCAAGCAAGACCGCCTGCCGCGCAAGGAGCGCGCGGAGCGGGTCGGGGAGATGCTGACCCTGCTGAAGATCTCCGAGCTGCGCAAGCGCAAGCCCGAGCAGCTCTCGGGCGGCCAGCGCCAGCGCGTCGCCCTGGCCCGTACGCTGGCCAAGCACCCCAAGCTCCTGCTCCTGGACGAGCCCCTGGGGGCCCTGGATAAGCGCCTGCGGGAGAGCGCCCAGTTTGAGCTCGTGAACCTCCAGGAGCGGATCGGCATTACCTTCGTGACCGTGACCCACGATCAGGAGGAGGCCATGACCATGTCCACCCGGATCGCCGTCATGAACGCGGGCCAGATCGTGCAGGTGGATACCCCGACCGCCATCTACGAGTACCCGGAATACCGCTTCGTGGCGGAGTTCATCGGCTCCATCAACCTGTTCGAGGGCAAGGTGGTCGAGACCGATGGGGCCCAGGTGACGGTGGAATCGCGCATCGGGCGTCTCTTCCGCATGCGCGACATGCACCCGCACGCCATCGGCACCCCCGTGACGGTGGCCATCCGCCCTGAGAAGATGCGCCTGTGTCAGGCCTACCGGGAGGACGGCACCAACCAAATCAAGGGCATCGTGGAGGACATCGCGTATCTCGGCGACGTCTCCATCTATCGGGTGCGGGTCAACCCCGAGACCCTGGTCGAGATGACGCTGACCAATGTCCAGCCCCGCACCGAGCAGGCCCTCACCTGGGAGCAGGAGGTGGCCATGGAATGGTCCCCCACCAGCGGCGTGGTCCTGACCGAGTGAGGCCCTCGCCATGAAGGGGTTGGGGTCCAGTCTGCGCTCGTTCCTTCAGGGCCCGGGCGAGCGGCGCCTGAGCCGATGGACGAACATCGGCCTTCCCTATCTCTGGCTGGGCCTGTTCTTCCTGCTGCCCTTCGTGATCGTCCTGCAGATCAGCCTGGCCGAGACCACCCTGGCCCAGCCCCCCTATACCCAGCTATGGGAGCTGGCCGAGGAAGGGGTCCTGCAGATCCGCCTCAACCTGGGAAACTATCTCCTGGTGTTCGGGGACGAGCTCTATCTCGCGGCCTTCCTCAATTCACTCTGGGTGGCCCTGGTCTGCACCCTTCTTTGCCTGCTGATCGGCTATCCCATGGCCTACGCCATCGCCACGGCGCCGGAGCGGGCGCGGGTGCTGCTCCTGATGCTGATCATCCTGCCCTTCTGGACCTCGTTCCTGATCCGCGTCTACGCCTGGATCGGGATCCTGAAGCCCAATGGGCTGCTCAATAATTTTCTGATCTGGCTGGGCCTGATCGATACCCCCCTGACCATCCTCCACACCCAGACGGCGGTCTACATCGGGGTCGTCTACTCCTATCTGCCGTTCATGATCCTGCCATTGTTCGCCAATCTCACCCGCATGGACATGAGTCTGCTTGAGGCGGCAGCGGATCTTGGATGCCGACCCTTCAAGGCCTTCCTGAAGGTCACCCTGCCCCTCTCCCTGCCCGGCATCATGGCCGGCAGCATGCTGGTCTTCATTCCGGTGGTGGGCGAGTTCGTGATCCCGGACCTGCTGGGTGGTCCCGGAAGCCTGATGGTCGGGAAGATGCTGTGGACCGAGTTCTTCGGCAATAAGGACTGGCCACTGGCGGCGGCGGTGGCGATAAGCCTGCTCGCCGTGCTGGTGGTGCCCTTTGTCCTGATGCGCCGTCTGGAGCGGCGGCTCGAGGGTGAGGCCCTGTGAGCCGGGGTCGCTGGAAGCTCTACGTGGTGCTGGGGCTGGGCTTCGCCTTCCTCTACGTGCCGGTGCTGCTCTTGATCATCTACTCGTTCAACGAGTCGCGGCTGGTGACGGTCTGGTCCGGCTTTTCCACCAAGTGGTACAGGGAGCTCCTGCACAACCAGCAGCTCCTGGACGCGGCCTGGCTCAGCGTGCGCATCGCCGCCACCAACGCCACCTTCGCCGTGCTCCTCGGCACCCTCGCCGCCAACGCCCTGGTGCGGCACGGGCAGTTTCGGGGGCGGACACCCTTCGAGCTGCTCCTGACCGCCCCCCTGGTGATGCCCGAGGTGATCATCGGCCTGTCCCTCCTGCTGCTCTTCGTGGCCATGGAGCAGACCATCGGCTGGCCCAACGGGCGAGGCTTCACCACCATCACCATCGCCCACATCACCTTCAGCATGGCCTATGTGGCTGTAGTGGTGCGATCACGCCTCACTCAGCTGGATCGCTCCCTGGAAGAGGCGGCCATGGACCTGGGGGCCCGGCCCCTAAAGGTTTACCTGACCATCACCCTCCCGCTCATCGCCCCCGCCCTGCTGTCCGGGTGGCTCCTCGCCTTCACCCTGTCCCTGGACGACCTGGTGATCGCAAGCTTCGTGGCCGGACCGGGCTCCACCACCCTGCCCATGGTGATCTACTCCAGCGTACGCATGGGGGTCTCGCCCCAGATCAATGCCTTGGCCACCATCATCGTGTTGATCGTCGCGGTGGCCGTTATCGCGGCGGGTCTCTCCATGGGCAGGCGCTCCACGTCAGCCCCCGAAAGGACTTAACCCGCCGGGACCGAATCCGAACCCTTGTGCCCCTGAGGCGACCCGCGAGTCTCGGGAGGCTGTGTCTTCAAGGGCTTGGGGCGCTTGAAAGCGGCGGGGCATGCTTCGCCCGCACGGGAAGCGCCATAGGTCGGCCCTGCCCTAAGCGAGCTGCTGCTCCTGCGGCCTTGCGCGGAGGCGCTCCCGCAACCGCCTGAACCACAGGCTGTCGGGGGCCAGGATCAGATAAACGAGGGCCAGCACCAGGACCTGATGCCACAGGCTGCCGAGCCATGGTGGCGTGGTGCCGTTCGCGAGCCAGGTCTCCGCGAGCCGCTGGAGGTTGAAGAAGCTGAAATAGACCAAGAAGGCGAGCAGCAGGCGCCCCGAGGCTCGTTGGCGGGGTGACACGGCTACCAGGGGGACCGCGATAACGGCCAGGACAAAGATGGCGAGGGGGGCCGCCAGACGGTGCTCCAGCTCCGCCTGGTCTGCAACCTCCCCCGTGCCCAGCAGCGCCGGGCTCGGGACCGCCGAGCGCTTGGCGACAGAGCGTCGCTCGGCACCGCTGCCACGGATACGCACCTGGTACTCGTCGAAGCGACCAATTAGGAACGCGCCCTCGCCGGGGGTGCCGTCGAACCGGTGACCTTTGGATAGGGTGACCAGGTGGTCGCCGGTGGAATCCTCGACACTGTGCCGCCCCGTCGCGCTTACCACAAGCCGGGAGCGATCTTGCCTCCGGTCCAGGACCAGCACGCGCTCGAGGCCGCGTTCCCTGGTGATGGCGCCGATATAGACCACCAGCTTGCCCTGATCCTCCACATAGAAGCGCCCAGCCCGCAGTCCGGCGATCTGGCTGGCCTGCTCGTTCATCTGATAACGAATCTCCGCGATTCCGGCCGAGGCATCGGGCTGGAGCACGAGGGAGAACCAGGCCGTGACGAGGGAGATCGGAACGGCTACGAGGAGCAAGGCCCAATAGACCCGTCGCGGACCTATGCCGCAGGCGGAAAGGGCGATGAGCTCGCTATCCCGAGCGAAGCGGGTCAGGGTCGCCAGCATGGCGATGAAGTACGCGGGCGGCAACAAGCTCGAAATGTCGCTCACCAGCTGGAGACCAAGGAACCGCAGCACCAGGCCGCCGGTCATGGCGCCCAGGTTGAGCTCCTCCAGGATCCGCAGGAAGAGCAGGCTGGCGACGATCAGAAGCAGCACGAAGACGATCGCAAGGAAGGTCTTCAGCACCTCAAAGATCAGATAGCGGTCAAGGATCTGCAGCATGCGAAGACCCGATGCGAACGCCTCGTATCAGGGACGGCGGGCCTGGCACCCCAGATCAAGGAGATTAGGGACGCAGATCGGCCCAAGGCCAGGATACTGAGCGTCCAGGGGGCTGCCAACAGTCCGACGTCATTCCAATGCCACCTGTCTTGAGCCCCGGTGGGGGACGCCGGCGCCTAGCGCCAAGCCAGTCGCCGGAGCGCCCTGGCGGTCGGAACCCCCCAGAAACACAAAGGCCGGGCAATGGCCCGGCCTCATACCGCTCGGTCATTGAGCCGCGCTCAGTCGTCGGACTCCTGATCCGCTGCCGCCTCGCGGTGGGGACGATCCACCAGCTCCACATAGGCCATGGGGGCGGCGTCACCGGCGCGGAAGCCGCATTTCAGGATCCGCAGGTACCCACCCGGACGCTGCTGATAGCGGGGACCAAGCTCCACGAAGAGCTTACCGACCACCTCCTTGTCCCGTAGCCGAGAGAAGGCGAGCCGCCGGTGATGCACCGAATCGCTCTTGGCCATGGTGATCAACGGCTCGGCCACCCGCCGTAGCTCCTTCGCCTTGGGCAGGGTGGTCTTGATCAGCTCGTGCCGGAACAGCGAGGCCGCCATATTGCGAAACATCGCCTCGCGATGGGAGCTCGTCCGATTTAAATGCCTGCCGGCCTTGCGATGGCGCATGATCCGTTCCCCGACCCTTCAGTCTCAAAGTTAGCGAATGCTCAATTCGTCGATATTCTCAGGCGGCCAGTTCTCCAGCCGCATTCCCAGAGACAGCCCCCGGGTTGCCAGTACGTCCTTGATCTCGGTGAGTGATTTCTTGCCAAGGTTGGGGGTCTTCAGGAGCTCCACCTCGGTGCGCTGGATCAAGTCGCCGATCAGATAGATGTTCTCGGCCTTCAGACAATTCGCCGAGCGAACCGTGAGCTCCAGATCGTCCACCGGACGCAACAGGATAGGATCGTACGCCGGCTCCCGGGGCGCGGTCTCCAGGGTCACGCCCTCTGGCACCGGCACCCCCTCCAGGGCGACGAAGCTCGAGAGTTGATCCCGCAGGATCTGGGCGGAACGTTGGATGGCCGCCTTGGGATCGATAGTCCCGTTGGTCTCCAGATCGATGACCAGACGGTCAAGGTCTGTGCGCTGCTCGACACGCGCGGATTGGACCTCCAGGGCGACGCGCCGGATCGGGCTGAACGAGGCGTCGAGGGGCAGGCGCCCAATCGGTCGATCCTCGGCACCTTCCAGGTCCCGCTGGGTGGCGGGCTCGTACCCGAGCCCACGGCGGACCGTGAGCGTCATGCTGAGCTCCGCATCCGTGGTGAGGTTCGCCAGGACTAGATCGGGATTCGCGATCACCCCGGCATGGCCCACATCGATGTCGGCGGCGAGCACGGGGCCAGGCCCCTTCTTGCTCAGGGCGAAGGTGGCCTCGTCCTTGCCACTGAGGGAGATGGCAAGGTTCTTGAGGTTGAGCAGGATCTCGAGGACATCCTCTTGGACCCCCGCCAGGGTCGTGTACTCGTGGAGCACCCCCTGGATCTCCACCTCGGTCACCGCGCACCCCGACATGGAGGAGAGCAGGACGCGCCTCAGGGCATTTCCGAGGGTATGCCCAAAACCGCGCTCCAGGGGCTCCAGCGAGACCTTGGCGCGATTTGGATGCCCCTCGACCGACTCGACCTTTACGATGCGTGGGCGCAAGAACTCGCCGATTGCCTCTGACATTCAGTACCCCCTTGCCGCTCCTTACTTGGAGTACAGCTCGACGATCAGCGACTCATTGATGTCGGCGGGTAGATCGGAGCGATCTGGGACTCGCTTGAACACCCCCTTGAGCCCCTTGGTATCGACCTCGACCCAATCGGGGAAGCCATATTGCTCGGCCAAGGCCAGGGCGTTTTGTACCCGCACCTGCTTCTTGGCCGCCTCGCGCACCTCCACTTGATCCTCGGCGCTCAGCGTATAGGAGGGTATGTTCACCACCCGGCCATTGACGAGGATGCCCTTGTGGGACACCAGCTGACGCGCCTCCGCCCGTGTCGAGCCGAAGCCCATGCGGAAGACCACGTTGTCCAGACGCCTCTCCAGCATCTGCAATAGGTTCTCACCGGTCGCGCCCTTGGATTGGGCCGCCTTCTTGTAATAGTTGCGGAACTGCCGCTCCATGACGCCATAGATACGGCGCACCTTCTGCTTCTCGCGCAACTGAACGCCGTAGTCCGACAGACGCCGCCGGCGATCCCCCGCCTGGCCCGGCTGCTTCTCGAGATTACATTTGGTATCAAGCGCCCGAGCCCGGCTCTTCAGCGAGAGATCCGTGCCTTCGCGTCGAGCCAGCTTGCAGGTTGGTCCGGTGTAACGTGCCATAGCTCAGTCGCTCCCCTAGACGCGCCGCTTCTTCGGCGGACGGCAACCGTTGTGCGGAATGGGCGTCACGTCGGTGATGCTCGTGATCTTGAAGCCCGCGTTGTTTAGCGCCCGCACGGCCGACTCACGGCCCGGACCCGGACCCTTCACGTTCACGTCGAGATTGCGCAGCCCATACTCCTTGGCAATCTGACCCGCCTTGTCGGCGGCGACCTGCGCGGCAAACGGCGTGCTCTTGCGGGAACCGCGGAAGCCGGATCCCCCAGAGGTCGCCCAGGCCAGGGCATTGCCTTGGCGATCGGTGATCGTGATGATCGTGTTGTTAAACGAGGCGTGGATGTGGGCCACCCCATCCGCTACCTGCTTGCGGATCTTCTTCTTGACGGTACGTGTCGGTTTAGCCATTCGCCTTTACCAGCCGGTGCGCACTTTGTTCGCGCGGCCTTATCGCTTGATTGGACGACGCGGGCCCTTGCGGGTACGCGCATTGGTTCGGGTCCGCTGCCCTCGCAGAGGCAGGCCACGCCGGTGACGGATGCCTCGATTGCAGCCGAGATCCATCAACCGCTTGATATTCATCGAGACCTCGCGTCGCAGGTCGCCCTCGACGGTGTAGCGCCCCACCTCGGCGCGCAGCTTGTCCACCTCTTCCTCGGTCAGGCTTTGGACCTTGGCATCCCGGGGCACGCCAGCGGCGTCGCAGATCTCCCCCGCACGGACCCGCCCGATGCCGTAGATCGCCGTGAGCGCAATGACGGCGTGTTTCTTTTCCGGGATGTTGACGCCGGCTATACGGGCCATGATTCCGAACCCTCTATCCTATTTGCTCAGCGGTAAACCGCGTATTATATCAAGGCAGGACCTTTGGTCAAGGACGCCGATCAGCCCTGGCGTTGCTTGTGGCGAGGGTCCTTACAGATGACCCGCACTGTGCCATTGCGCCGGATGATCTTGCAGTTTCGGCACAACTTCTTCACCGAAGCACGTACTTTCATGATTCTCTCCTAAGACTCTTGGCGCTCGTCAGCGCAGCAACCCGGCACCGGGGGCCTTGAGGTTGGCCTTCTTCATGAGCCCTTCGTATTGATGGGACATGAGATGGGCCTGCACCTGGGCCATGAAGTCCATGACCACCACCACCACGATGAGCAATGAGGTACCGCCAAAATAAAATGGGACGTTGTAGCTGACGATCAGAAACTCCGGCAGCAGGCAGACGGCGGTGATGTAGATGGCACCCGCCGCGGTCAGGCGTGTCATGACGCCGTCGATGTAGCGCGCCGTCTGCTCGCCCGGGCGGATGCCCGGAATAAAGGCGCCGGAGCGCTTGAGGTTGTCCGCCGTGTCCCGCGAATTGAACACCAGCGCGGTGTAGAAGAAGCAGAAGAAGATGATCGCGGCGGCGTACAGGATCACGTAGACGGGCTCACCAGGCGAGAGCTTGGCGGTGATATCCGCCAGCCAGCGCAGGCGCTCGTCGCTCCCGAACCACTGGCCGAGGGTCCCAGGGAACAGGATGATGCTGGAGGCGAAGATCGGCGGGATCACGCCAGCCATGTTCAGCTTCAGGGGCAGGTGGGTGCTTTGGGCCTGCATCAGCTTGCGGCCCTGCTGGCGGCGCGCATAGTTCACCGTGATGCGCCGCTGACCCCGCTCCACGAATACCACAAAGGCGGTGACCGCCAGCACGAGGGCGAAGAGGGCCAGCACGGCCAGGGCGTTCATCTCACCCGTTCGCACCAGCTCCAGGCTCCCGCCCACCGCCTTTGGCAGACCCGCGACGATACCGGCGAAGATGATCATGGAGATCCCGTTGCCGATGCCTCGCTCTGTGATCTGCTCGCCAAGCCACATGAGGAACATGGTTCCTGTGACCAGGGACACGGTGGCCGTGAACACGAAGCCGGGGCCCGCGGCGCTCACCAGGGCCGAACCCCCGGCCGTCTGCCCCTGCAAGGCCACGGAGATTCCGATCGCCTGAAAGGTGGCGAGCACCACGGTTCCATAGCGCGTGTACTGGGTGATCTTCCGACGGCCCTGCTCGCCCTCCTTTTTGAGCTGCTCGAGCTGGGGAATGACCGACGACATCAACTGCACGATGATGGAGGCGGAGATGTAGGGCATGACACCGAGCGCAAAGAGGCTCGCCCGCTCCAGCGCGCCCCCGGAGAACATGTTGAACATGTCCAGGATCGAGCCCTGGTTTTGCTCAAACAGGATGGCCAGGGCCTCCGGATTCACGCCCGGGACCGGTATGAAGGTCCCGATGCGGTAGACCAGGAGGGCCCCCACGAGAAACAGGAGCCGCTGACGCAGCTCCGTCAGGCGCCCCATGCCGCCGAGGGCCTGACCCACAGATCCCGCGCTCTTTGCCATCCCCGGGAGCCTCCGTAGCTGTTTCCGACCCGTTACTCGACCGAGCCGCCCGCGGCCTCGATCGCGGCGCGGGCACCCTTGGTGACGCCTACACCGCGGATGGTCAGGGCCCGGGCGATCTCGCCGGAGGCGATGATCTTGGCGCTCTTGGTGGAGCGCCCGACGACGCCCGCTGCGATCAGGGCCTGAAGGTCCACGACGTCGCCAGTGACGCGCGCGAGCTCGCCGAGCCGCACCTCGGAACGCGTGAGGCCGCTGCGGGAGCGAAAGCCGACCTTGGGCAAGCGCCGCTGCAGGGGCATCTGGCCACCCTCGAAGCCCACCTTGTGGAAGCCTCCCGCCCGGGCCTTCTGTCCCTTGTGACCGCGTCCGGCGGTCTTCCCGAGGCCGCTTCCGATGCCGCGTCCGACCCGCTTGGGTACCTTCTTGCTGCCCACATCGGGCTTGAGCTCATTGAGGCGCATATCAGGATTCCTCCACCACCTTCACCATGTAGGACACGGCATTCACCATGCCCCGGGTGCAGGGGGTATCTTCCACCTCGACCACCTGGTGCATACGCCGCAGCCCCAGGCCCCGCACGCAGGCCTTGTGCCGGTCCAGGCGCCCGTAGACGCTGCGCACCAGCTTCACCTTCATCATCTTCTTGTCAGCCATGGCTTACCCCAGGATCTGCTCGACCGTCTTGCCGCGCTTGGCGGCGATGGACTGGGGATCGCTCATCCGGGCCAGGCCCGCGACGGTCGCCCGCACCACGTTGATGGGGTTGTTGGTGCCGATGCACTTGGCCAGGACGTTCTGAACCCCGAGCACCTCGAAGACCGCCCGCATCGCCCCTCCGGCGATGATGCCGGTACCCTCAGAGGCGGGCTGCATGAAGACCTTCGCCGCCCCGTGGCGTCCCTGCAACGGATACTGCAAGGTGCTGCCGTTGAGCTTCACGTCGATCATGTTCTTGCGGGCGCTCTCCATGGCCTTCTGGATGGCCACCGGGACCTCCCGGGCCTTGCCCCGGCCATAGCCCACCCGGCCCTTACCGTCCCCCACGACCGTAAGGGCGGCGAAGCCGAACTGGCGCCCGCCCTTGACCACCTTGGCGACGCGGTTGACCGCGACCAGCTTTTCCAGGAGGTCGTCGCCGGCCTCCGGCTTGGGATCGAATTTCGACATAGGAGTGCCCTTAGAATTTCAGTCCGTTCTCGCGTGCCGCATCCGCGAGCGCCTTCATGCGCCCGTGGTAGCGGAACCCGGAACGATCGAATGCCACCTGCTCCACACCGGCCGTGAGGGCGCGCTGCGCGATCGCCCTGCCGATGATGGCAGCGGCACTGGCGTTCCCCTTGTGACCCGCGATGGTCTCACGCAGCTCCTTGTCCAGGGTCGAGGCACTCGCCACCACCTGATCGCCCTTGGGGGCAATGATCTGGGCGTAGATATGACGCGGCGTGCGGTAGACACACAAACGATAGGCGCCCAGCTCGCGGATCTTGGCCCGCGTCCGCGCTGCCCGGCGCAGCCGTGCTTGTTTCTTGTCCATTGCTCGAACCCCTTACTTTTTCTTGGCTTCTTTGCGCAGGACGTTCTCGTCCGCGTAACGCACACCCTTGCCCTTGTAGGGCTCCGGCGGCCGGTAGGCGCGGATCTCCGCCGCCACCTGACCCACCCGCTGGCGATCCGCGCCGGAGACCAGGATCTCCGTCTGGGTCGGCGTCTCCACCGTGATGCCTTCGGGTACCGGGTAATCCACCGGATGGGAGAAGCCCAGGCTGAGGCTCAAGACCCGCCCCTTGGCCTGCGCCCGATAGCCAACACCCACCAGGGTCAGCTTGCGCTGGAACCCGGTGCCGCACCCGACCACCATATTATTGAGCAGGGCACGGGTGGTGCCCGCCATGGCCCAGGCGCTGTCCTGCCCCTCGGCCGGGGACACCTTCAGGACGCCTTCCTCCTGCACAACCGCGACGGTCGGATGCAGGGTCCAGCCCAGGGCGCCCTTAGGTCCCTTGACCTTGACGTCCTGGCCTGAGATTTCGACGCTCACGCCCTTGGGCAGGGCGATGGGAGCCTTCGCTACACGTGACATGTCTCGCTCCCCTTAAGCGACGTAGGCGATGATCTCGCCGCCATGACCCGCCTGGCGGGCCGCGCGATCGGTCATCATCCCCTTGGAGGTGGAGACAATCGCGATACCGAGGCCACCCCACACCTTGGGCAGGGCGTCCTGGCCGCGGTAGATGCGCAGCCCGGGCCGCGACACGCGCGTCAGCAGCTCGATAACCGGCTTGCCCCGGTGATACTTCAGCTTGATGGACAGCTCGGACTTGCCGTCGTTGGTCTCGACGGTCGCGTCGCTGATGTACCCCTCCTCCTTCAGCAGGTTCGCCAAGGCGACTTTCTGCTTGGAGGATGGCATCACGATGGTGATCTTTCCCCGTTGCTGTCCGTTGCGGATGCGGGTCAGCATGTCCGCAATCGGATCCGACATACTCATGGTGCAGTCTCCGGGTCAGACCACCGTTGCGGTGCGATACCCATTAAGGTTCGAAGAAACCCGGTCACTCCCGGGCGCGGGAGCCGTTACCAGCTCGCCTTGACGACGCCCGGCACATCGCCGCGCATCACGGCCTCGCGCAGCTTGATGCGCGAGAGCCCAAACTTTCGATACACCGCATGGGGGCGACCACTCACCTGGCAGCGACGCTGCTGGCGCGTGGGGCTCGCGTCCCGAGGGAGCTTCTGCAGCTTCAGCAGCGCCTCGTCGATCTGCTCGGGGCTCGCCTTGCGATCCTTGATGACCGATTTAAGGGCATTGCGCTTCGCGGCATACTTGGCGGCCACCGCGCTCCGGCGACGGTCGCGCACTATCATGCTGGTCTTAGCCATAGGTTCGAGTTTTCCGTGCTTGGTTCCGTTCGCTTCCGCGCCGGGGGATTATCGGTTCAGGCCCGGAAGGGGAAGCTGAACGCCTCAAGGAGCGCTCGCCCTTCCTGGTCGGTGCGCGCCGACGTGGTGATGGTGATATCCAGCCCACGCAGCGCATCGATCTTGTCGTAGTCGATCTCCGGGAACATGATCTGCTCCTTGACGCCCAGGGAGTAGTTGCCCCGCCCGTCGAATGACTTGGCGCTGAGCCCACGAAAGTCTCGAATGCGCGGAATGGCCACGTTAATCAGACGATCCAGGAACTCATACATCCGTTCCCTTCGCAGGGTCACCTTGCAGCCGATCGGCCAGCCCTCGCGGATCTTGAACGCGGCCACCGACAGCCGCGCCTTGGTCACGATCGGCTGCTGGCCGGCGATGGCGCGCAGGTCGGAAACGGCGTTGTCCATCACCTTCTTGTCGGCGATCGCCTCACCAACACCCATATTGAGGGTGATCTTCTCAATGCGCGGCACCTGCATGACGCTGCGGTAGCCGAACTTCTCCTTCAGCTCCCCCACGATGCGCTCGCGGTATTCGGTCTGTAGTCTGGACATTTCGCTTAACTCACTGTCACCTGGGGCCGGACCCATGCGGTCTAGAGATCGACCACTTCGCCATTCGATCGGAAGACACGCACCTTGCGCCCGTCCTCCAGGACCTTGATCCCGATCCGATCGGGCCCGCCCTTTTGAGGGTTGTAGAGGGCCACGTTCGAGCGGTGCAGGGGCATCTCCTTGTCGATGATCCCGCCGGGAACCCCCTTCTGGGGATTTGGCTTCTGGTGCTTCTTCACCATGTTGACGTTCTCGACCACCACGTGATCGCCGTCCGGCACCCTCAGCACCGTACCCCGTTTGCCTTTGTCCTTTCCGGTGATGACGATGACGTCGTCACCCTTTCTGATCTTCTTCATGATCGACCTCTTTACAGCACTTCCGGGGCCAGCGAGATAATCTTCATGAAGCGCTCCCCGCGCAGCTCGCGGGTCACGGGCCCGAAGATGCGGGTGCCGATCGGCTGAAGCTGGTTGTTCA
>JBLMWY010000166.1:0-3781 GCA_050257475.1 Bdellovibrio bacteriovorus | reverse complement strand
CCCGCCATCGACCCCATCGCCTTCGGCCTCGGACCCCTGCAGGTCCATTGGTACGGGCTCATGTACCTGGTGGGCTTCGCCATCGCCTGGGGCCTGGGGCGCTGGCGCGCCTCCCGGCCCGGCTCCGGCTGGACTGGCGAGATGGTGGACGATGTCATCTTCTACTGCATCCTGGGCGTCATCGCCGGGGGGCGCCTCGGCTACATGCTCTTCTACGGCTTCGATCAGATCCTGGCCAACCCGCTGAACCTGCTCAAGGTTTGGGAGGGAGGCATGTCCTTCCATGGCGGCCTGCTCGGGGTCTGTCTGGCCATGTGGCTCTTCGGCCGCCGCCACGGGCTCCACTTCTTCCAGGTGGCGGATTTCATGGCCCCCCTGGTCCCGCCCGGACTCCTCTTCGGGCGCATCGGCAACTTCATCAACGGCGAGCTGTGGGGTGGCACGACCACCAGTCTCCTGGGGATGCAGGTGCCTTGCGAGCGGGCGCCGGACCTCTGCGCCCGGGTCGGCAGGGGCGCCGATGGCCTCCATTCCCTGCCGGTTCATGCCTCCCAGCTCTATGAGGCGCTGTTGGAGGGATTGGTCCTCTTCCTGATCCTCTGGGTCTTCTCCAGCCGCCCCCGGCCCATGATGGCCGTGTCGGGTCTCTTCCTGCTCCTCTACGGGCTGTTCCGCTTCGCGGTGGAGTTGGTGCGCACGCCGGATGCCCATATCGGCTATCTGGCCTTCGGCTGGTTGACCATGGGCCAGCTCCTCTCCACCCCGATGATCCTGGTCGGGATCCTCTTCCTGGCATTGGCCTACGGCCGCCGACAGACCCTGGCCTGACCCCGCTCAGGCCGTCCCGTGGCTCCGCGGGGTCCGTAGCTGGATCCTGAGCAGGGACTCGAAGACGGATTCCTTGCCCAAGAACAGGCGGTTGGTCAGCTCGGCGCTGGCGACGGCGAGCATCCCCGGCAGGATGATGCTCGGGTTGCCCGTGAGCTCCAGGAGCGCCGTCAGGGCCGCCAGGGGTGCCCTCAGGGTGGCACCCATCATGGCCACCATACCGATAGTCGCGTAGAAGCCTGGCGAGCTGACGTCCAGCTCGGCGACCTCCCCGAGCAGCAGACCGAACGCCGACCCCAGGGCACCGCCGATGAACAGGGTGGGCCCGATCAGTCCTCCCGGCACCCGCAGACCCACCGAGATCCCCGAGGCGAGCAGCTTGGTGAAGACCAGCACCAGGGCCAGGCCCAGCTCGAGCTGTCCCTCCAGGAGCAGCTCCAGGGTGTCCTGGCTGATCCCCATGACCTGGGGTGTGGCCAAGGCCAGCAGGCCCGTGCACACGCCGGCGAGGGGAAAGGTGAGGGCGTTGGGCAGTAGTCGGGCGCGCTCGGCGACCCATTCGCAAAGCCCAATGAAGAGGGCGGCCACCAGACCCGTCGACAGCCCCAGAAGCAGCAAGTAGGGCAGCTCCCAGGTCGCTTGGAGACTCAGGGGCGTTGCCGCGAACAGACCGAGGTCACGGGCGGCGAGCCGGGAGGCGACGGCCCCCGTCACGGCGGCGACGATGACCGGCAGGATGCGGGCCACCTCGTAGCGGACCTTCAGGACCTCGAGCACGAACACGACCCCCGCAAGTGGGGTCACGAACAACGCCGCAATGGCCGCCGCCGCCCCGCAGGCGGCCAGGGTGTAGTCCTCCTCCGGAGAGCTTGCGAGGCCGCGACCCGCCAGGTTGGCCGCCGCGGCCCCGATGTGGACCGACGGCCCCTCCCGGTCCACCGAGTTCCCCGCGATGATCGCCACCGAGGCGCCGAAGAGCTGGACGATGAGGTTGCGCGCCGGGAGCCGCTCGCGGCCTGGGGTGCGAAGCCGGGTGAGCACATGGACCACCCCCACCTGACGGTGCTCGGGGCGCAGCCGGTCGAAGGCAAGCCCCAGCAGCAGGCCGGCCCCGGCGGGCAGCAGGATGCGCCACAGGGGCGGTAGGGTCTCGTAATCGCCGGGGATGCCAGAAGGCAGGAGCAACCCCTGGCCCAGTATCAGCAGGCTTGCGAAGACCA
Source organism: Bdellovibrio bacteriovorus (assembly GCA_050257475.1). Lineage (GTDB taxonomy): Bacteria > Pseudomonadota > Gammaproteobacteria > Chromatiales > Chromatiaceae > Thiodictyon. Next base: position 1,733 of record JBLMWY010000166.1, on the reverse strand, counting down.
GCACCAGGGCCGCCGCCAGGGCACCCCCCAGCAGGCCGAGCAGGGTCAGTCGCAGCCACAGGATACGCTCGGATCTCAAGGGGGCGATGCGGTGCTGGTGGCGCCCGGTGCAGGCGCTTGGGGCCTCAACGGCTGTCGGTGGAGCCGGATCCCGCGAGTGCCAGATAGCGGCGGTGCAGGCGCCGCACCTGGGGCGGCAGGGTATCCGGGGCGCCCTGATTGTCGATGATATCGTCCGCCCTCGCCAGGCGCTCGGCGCGTGGGACCTGGCTGGCCATGATCTGGGCGATGGCCGCCTCCGGCAGACCGCTGCGGCCCTGGACCCGGGCAATCTGCACCGACTCGGGGCAGTCCACCACCAGCACCCGATCCACCAGGGCCTGTTGGCCGGTCTCGAAGAGCAGCGGTATCACCAGGATCACGTAGAGGGCCTTGAGGGCGGCGGCCCGTTTCAGCATCAGGTCTCGGATCGGCGGGTGGAGGATGGACTCCAGGCGGGCTCGGGCGGCGGGGTCGGCGAAGACGCGCCCCCGCAGCCGCGCCCGGTCCAGGGAGCCGTCCGGATTCAGGATGTCCGCGCCGAGCTCGTCCGCGATCTGGGCCAGCGTGGCCGTGCCAGGCTCGGTCAGCTCTCGGGCCAGGAGGTCGGTGTCCACTACCCCGGCCCCGAGACGGGCGAACAGCTCGGCCACCGTGGACTTGCCGCTGCCGATGCCGCCGGTGAGGCCGATCAGGAGCACGGGCCCTTCAGCCCAGACCGGAGATGCGCAGATAGGTGTCGTTGATCTGGGGGCCCCAGATCAGGCTGATCCAGCCGGCGGCGGCCAGGAAGGGCCCGAATGGCATGGGCCTGCCCCGCTCATGGCGCCCCGAGGCGATGAGGACGGTCCCGAGCAGGGCCCCCGTGAGGGCCGAGAGCAGGATGATCTGGGGCAGGTACTGCCACCCGAGCCAGGCCCCGAAGAGTGCGAACAGCTTGAAGTCGCCGAAACCCATGCCCTCCTTGCCGGTGGCGATTCGGAAGAGCTGGAAGACGATCCAAAGACTCACATAGCCCGCCACCGCCCCGATGATGGCGGACTGGCTGTCGGTGAAGACGCCGAAGAGGCTCAGGATCAGGCCCAGCCAGAGCAGCGGCAGGGTGATGCCGTCGGGCAGGAGCTGGGTGTCGTAGTCGATCACCGCCAGGGCGATCAGCCCCCAGGTGAGCGGCAGGGCGGCGAGCATCTGCCAGGTCAGCCCGAAGTGCAGCACCACGATCAGGGTGAGGAGCGCGGTGAAACCTTCCACCAGGGGATAGCGGGGGCTGATCCGTACCCCGCAGGCGGAGCAACGCCCCCGTAGCAGCAGGTAGCTCAGGATGGGGACGTTCTCCAGGGGCCGGATCCGGTGGCCGCAGGCGGGGCAATGGGACGCCGGCTTGGCCAGGGTGAGCCGGGGCTCCGCCGCCCCTTCGCCCGCGGCCGGAGCGCCCGCGACCTCAGCGCAGTCGCGCCGCCACTCGCTCTCCAGGATGCGTGGCAGCCGCAAGATCACCACGTTCAGGAAGCTGCCCATGATGAGGCCGAGGGCCAGGGCGGTCCCGATCAGGAGGGCGGGGCTCTGCTGAAAGGCGTCGATCCAGGTCATGGAGAAGTTTGGGGTCGGGGCGGAAAGGTGGGCGTGGACGACGCGCCCACCCTCCGGATGCTTAGTTGGATCAAACCACGGCCGCGAGCTTGAAGATCGGCAGG
>JBLMWY010000165.1:0-3338 GCA_050257475.1 Bdellovibrio bacteriovorus | reverse complement strand
GGGTGAACTGCTCCGGCGCGAGCCTCGTGACGCCGACCGAGTTCATCAACTCATCACCGGTCACCTTGTCGGAGCGGATGCGACGCCTGCGTGTTGACGACGCCGGATTACCCGCAACGGGTGGACTCGGTGATCCGGTCGGCGCGAACGATCAGGCGGGCGGCTGAGGCAGGTGACCCCGTGCGATGTCCCAGAGACCGCGCACACCGAAGTGCCGGTAGTGCGTGGTCGCTGAGATGGTCGGGTTCTCTGGGGGGACGAGTACGGACAGGCCCTTCGGGTGGATCTCGAAGTCCAGGGGCGTGTCGAGGGTGAGCGCCTCGCCATCGACTCCGGCGTTCGCGGTGCCTGATCGGGATCGGATCTGGAAGGTATCGGTGGTGAACTGGTGGATGTTCGGGTCGGCGCTGCCCCGCCCCAGCATCGAGCGGGCCACCAGCTCGGCGGCGTCCTTGCCGGTGCGGGCATTGATCGCGAACACGCCGAGCTGTCCGGTTGTCAGGGATCGCCGCTGGGAGACGTCGAGGGTGGGGCCGAGGACGTAGGGGTTGTTGGAGACCAGGATCAGGAATGCGCCGTCGACCTCATGTCCATCGGGTGCGCTGAACTGCAGGTCGAATGGTTCGGCGGTGCGTCCGAGCAACTCGGGCAGGGATTCTCTCGTCGTGGCGAGCTTGGCGCCGCGGTAGCTGTCCTTCTCCACGATCTGGGCGTACACGCCCAGCGAGACATTGTTGACGAACAGGCGGGTGCCGACCCGGGCGTAGTCGATCTGGCGGATGACCCCGTCGACGAACGCGCTCAGCCCTGTGCTCGGGTCGTCGCGGTCCAGCCCGAGGTCCAGGGCGAAGTGGTTGCGGGTCCCGGCGCTGATGCACACGAACGGCATGCCATGCTCGACGGCGATCGAGGCCACCAGAGCCTGGGATCCGTCCCCGCCCGCCATCCCCAGGCAGTCCGCCCCGCGGGCCACGGCATCGCGTGCCAACTGCTCGAGGTCAAGGCCATGGTCGAGCAGGATCACCTCGACGCCCAAGGCCTTGGCCTTGTCGACCAGGTCGAAGCGCTGCACCTTGCCGCCCCCGGACCACGGGTTGCAGATCAGCACCGGGTGGGCGGGCCGGAACGCGGTGAACATCTGACCCAGGTCCAGCTGATGCAGGGTTGCCGAGACCGCCAGGCGGGCGCAGACAGCCGCCCCGAGCGCCAGACCCACGATCAGCAGGATTCGGACCCAGTCCCCGTCCTCGCCCACTGCCGCCAGCACACTGCCTACTACGACGAGGATCCCGCCCACGGCCCCCACGATGCCGATCGCGCGCCGCGGCATCCTCTCGGTGATGGCCCACCAGGCGCCCCAGCCGGCGACCGCCAATCCGGCGACGGCCACCAGCAGGAAGCCCACGTTGCGGATCAGCGTGCCGATCACCACCAGGACAGCCATGCCGATCAGCACCAGCGACATGATCGCCAGGACTCGGCTGCTCCCGCCCGATCTATCCGTCCCAGAAGTAGGCGTCATGAGTCCTCCGTGATGCGCAGGTCGGGCGCAGGGTCCGTGATGCCAGCATGCGAGCCGCACGCCTGTCTCGCCTCACCCGTACCGGGTAGTTCTCGTTCGTGTTGACGGTGGACGGCCGGTCCCCGAGTTGGTCGTCGGTCCGCGGGGCCGCCTCGGTGGGAGCCTGCCAGTCCTGGCCGGACTGGGCCCGGTAGGCCTCAACGGCCGTGGTCAGTGTGGGGTAGAACTGACCCTCGGGAAGGGCGTGGTCAAGTCCGTACTGGGTCATCTTCGCTCGGGCGGGGGACTCCATCTCCGCGAAGACACGGCCGCGAGGCAGCGGCGGCGCGACGTCGAGTCAGGGGCTTCGACGGGGTGACGCCGTCTGACCCGCAGGCGCCCTGCGCCGTCAGAAGTCGCCTTTGGCTTCGTCGATGTCCATCAGCTTCGAGTCCGGCCCCCGGCCCACGTCGGGATCGGTGAGCACGGCGGCGAGAAGGGTCGCCCCGAGCAGCACGGCCCTGTCCTGCACCGCCTTCGCCGCGGCTCCGGCGAGCCCGAAGCGCTTGATGACCTCCTCGGCGACGATGTTCGAAAGCTCACCGACGAGGAGAAGGCGGCCCGCGCCGAAGCGCGAGCCAAGGAACCCGCGATTTGCGCGGCGCTGGACGCCGAGGACCAGCACAGGCACTCCGCGGAAGCCCGTGAATGCTGGACCGCGAGGGGATGTCCTGACCTGAGACGAGGCGCTGGCGGGGCGAGCACCCCAACCTGTCGGGGCACACGAAGATCGCCACGGCGTTCCACGCCGCATTCGACGGCTGACGACCTCGACGTCCAGGCCAGTCAGCCCCTCGCGCTACGGCTGACGGCTACGGCTCCCCGCGCAGGGGAGCGGTCGAAAGGCAGGTGCCCGGTCAGTCGATGAGGAGGGCGTCGGCCCACCAGGCCGGCGGCTCGGGGGGCTGGTTCATCGGCGGCCCAGTCACCACGGTGGGGCCGACGACCGGCCATGGGACCTGATCGACGATCGCCTGACGAGCCACGACCGCGTCGGCGGTGATGTTGAACACGGTGAGGTCCTGGGCGATGGTGACCGGCCCGTCGTAGCGGGTGCGCATGTCGCGGAAGGCCGACCCGACGGTGTCGTGGTCGACGGCGAGGTGGAACATCACCGACATCCGGGCGCCCACGCGGGCGAACACCTTGCCGGCCATCGTGGGGCTGGTGTGCACGCTGTTGACGATCATCTCGGCGAATGCCGGCGGGACCCCGGCCTTCTGGGCGTACACGTCCGGCGGTTGACAGTGTGCATCGCACGGCCGGGTGACGTCCTCATCCGCCGGGGATGAGGCTCGCCGATCACGACGCTGGGATGATTGGGAGCATGACGGCGGAGGATCCGGCGCGCGTCGTGAAGATGCTCGACGAGGACAGCCGCAGGCTTGCAGCCGCGTCGATGGCCGGTGCCACCCTGGGGTGGTGGCCGGCGTTCACGCTCGGGGTGTACGGCGTGATCTTCTTCGAGCAGCACCTCGCGCTCTGGGCGGCGGCGACCTCAGCCTTCCTCGCCCTCGGCTTCGCGCGCGGGTTCCGGGTGTGGCGGCGACCCGCTGTCCTCGCACTGCTGCTGCCCACGCTGTGGATGGCACTGGCGTGGATCCTGCCCGTCGGCGGGACCTCGGGCATCTACCAGGTGCTGTTCTGGCTGGGCGTGGTGATGACCGTACTCGGCATGCCCGCCCTGGCGGCCTTCATGGTCCGGGTGCTCATCCCGACCGCGGAACGCCTGCAGGGCCGGGAGAAGTTCGCCGCGATCGGCGTGGTCGCTTTCGTG
>JBLMWY010000164.1:0-9764 GCA_050257475.1 Bdellovibrio bacteriovorus | reverse complement strand
GGCTGCGCGCCGCAGCTCGGCCCCTCGAGGACCTCGGGAGATCGATGACGCGGCCGCTTTTGGAGTAGGCTGGGCGCCGACAAAAGCGGGGGGGTTGCCTCCATGGACCGGACCCACCGGTCGCGGACTATCTGCCCGGCGCCCGCAATGTTAGGATTCTGCGAAGAAATCTCCTCTTTCGCGCTGAAGGCGGGAGTCCGCACCGCTACGGGGGCGCCGAGGCAAACCATCGTGTCGCATGCTCCAACGAGATCGATTGCCCTCTACCTGGGGCTTGTGCTTTGCGCCCTAGGTATCGGCGGCACCCCCCCGCTCAGCGTCGCAAGCCAGGAGCCGAAGAAGACCGGCGACCTTGGGTTTTGGGAAGAGCTCGCTTTTTGGGAGACCATCAAGGACAGCCGGGACCCCAAGGAATTCCAGGCCTATCTGGCCGCCTACCCGGCAGGACGCTTTGCGCGTCTGGCGGAGATACGCATCCAGGCGCTGATCGCGCAGCCCGCGCCCGACTCCCCGTCGGCTCCTCCCCAGGCCCAAGCGGAAGAAGGTCAGGGGTCCGCCGGAACGGTGTCCGAGACAGCGGACGCCGGCGCCACACCGGCTGCCGGAGGCACCTTCCGGGATTGTGACCTCTGCCCGCTGATGGCCGAGGTGCCGGCGGGGACCTATCTGATGGGATCCGATGGGGGGCGCGCCGACGAGCAGCCGAGGCATGAAGTCCGATTCCCCAAGCCGTTCGCGATTGGCATCCATGAGGTCACGGTCGCCGAATGGGACCTCTGCCTGCGTGAGGGGGGCTGCCGCTTCACCCCGGAGGCCGGATTGGATGCACGTCTGCCGATGGGCAATCTGAGCTGGGACGATGCCCAGGCCTATGTCGACTGGCTGAGCACGAGGACCGGCCAGGCCTATCGTCTACCCACGGAGGCCGAGTGGGAATACGCGGCCAGCGGCGGCACCTCTACAGCCTACTGGTGGGGCGACGAGGTGGGGAGGGGCCGGGCCAACTGCACCAATTGTGGGAGCGACTGGGATGGCAAGGGACCCGCCCCGGTGGGCTCGTTCGAGCCCAATCCCTTCGGGCTCTACGACGTCCACGGCAATCTCTGGGAATGGACCATGGACTGCGGCAACCGCTCCTACAAAGGGGCGCCCACCGACGGCTCGGCCTGGCTTCGCGGCGATTGCTTCTCACGGGTGCTGCGTGGTGGAAGCTGGAACCTCGGATCGGAGTACATGCGCACCACCCGGCGGCACCTCTACGACCGGGACGTCCGCTACTACCTGCACGGATTCCGGGCGGCTCGCTCACTGCCCTGAGATTGCAATCCAGGGCGACTGGACTGGAACCCGGAGCGGCGACGTCCACCCGAGCCGACCCGCCGAACGAGACCGCGAGCCGCCCGGGCGGTAGCGCGGCCGACACGTATGCCTCAAGGCACCGTAATGGTGATCCGCTCCGACATGACTGGCGGCGTGTGTGGAATGTGGTTGGCGTCGCCGAGCAGCAACTGCAGGGTGTGCTCGCCCTTGGGCAGCACCAGGTGGTATTCGGTCTGGCCGCGGCCGAAGTGGATAAAGTTGTCGCTCGCGGGAATCGCCTGATCCAGCGGCGGCAGGTCCGTATCGATCAGCAGATGGTGGTGCCCCGTATGGGGCTTATCCACACCAGCGGGCGCGGTACCCATGCCATGCAGCCCGAACAGGACCACGAAATCACCACCGGGGATGACCTCGCCATTCTGCGGCCAGATGATATAGGCGAATGCATCCTCGGGTGCCTCGGTGGGGCCCCCTTTCAATGCCGGCACACTGGGCTCCAATGCCCCCTCGCCCTGGCTCGACTCGAGCAGCTTCCCGTAGACGAAGCCCATCTGCCCGCTGTTGAGCCTCACCTGGTGCCAATTACCCCCGACGGCGCTGCCGATGACCTGCACGCGACTTCCCGCCTTGAGGTAGCCAATCTTTTGGGAGTTGGTCGTCGGCGCGGCCCTGATGTTGGCGTTCTGGGCCGCGTGATACATCTTGCCCTGCTCTTGGGCAGCCAGGGGAAACGCGATGAGCAGGCAGGTGATCGCGGCGATCGACAGACATCGTTTCATGGCATAACCTCCTTTGGTCATTGGCATTGTCTATTGTTTGTAGTCAAGCGCCCGTTGCAGACCCAGAAGACGGTCGTCGTACGGGTTCATCTTCAATCCAGTCTCGATCAGCCGGCGCGCGTCATCGATCTCCCCTTGCCGCAATGAGGACTCCGCGGCGCGAAAGACCCGATAGGCCGCGTTGATGCGCCCGATCTCGACCAGTCGCTCCTTGGCCTTGGGCTGCTCGGGATCCAGCTCCAATACAAGGCTGTACTTCTCGAAGGCATTGTCCCCTGGCGGCTCCGTCAGGCGACCCGCCTTCCATTGGACTTCGGCCTGACGCAGCAGCTCCTCAATTCGCGGTCCGTCGCCTGTCTGCGCAGGAACCGCCGAGCCGGCCGACGGTGCCCTTGCATCGGGCGCAGACGCGGCGGCAGGGTGCTCGGCAACCGTCTCACCGCTGGGGCTCGACAGGTTGCGATAGCCGACCGAGGCCGCAACGACCGCCAGGGCCGCGCTTCCAACCAAGGCGGCAGCCCGGCCGATGCGGCGCCTTGGCGCCGATGGGTGCGCCGACCTTGGCTCGGAGCCGGGGTCCAGTCGCTCGGGGGACTCGTTGCTGGTGCGGTGCACCACGATGGTCTCATCGGCGTCGCGTGTCGAGTGGGTGGCGATGTCCTTAAAGGGAATGGCATCCATGAGCTCGACCAGCGCCTCCGCGGACCCCAGACGATCCTGAGGCCGCTTGGCCATGAGCCGCTCTATGGCGGGTTGGAAGCGGCCCAAGGGACTCGGCAGCCTCGGGATGGGATCCTTTGCGTGCTTGAGGGCGAGCGCGAAGGGGTCCGACGCCGAATAGGGCATCGAACCCGTCAACATCTGCCACAGAAGGACACCCAGACTGTACAGATCGGAGCGGCTGTCGACCTCCTCGCCGAGGGCCTGCTCCGGGCTCATATAACCGACGCTGCCGACGGTCATGCCCGTGGAGGTCAGCTTGGTCTCGCTTCCCACGGTCTTGGCGATGCCGAAGTCCGTCAAGACCGGTGCGCCGCTTTCGGCGAAGAGGACATTGCTCGGCTTGATGTCGCGGTGCACGATTCCCTGTCGGTGCGCATAGCCTAGCGCCTGGGCGAGACACTTGATGATCGATAAAGCGTACTCGAGGGGCAGTCCAGTGCGGATCTTATCCCTGAGGGTGCCCCCCGGGAGATACGTCATGGACAGATAGTGGAAGCGCTCCGAGGCGCCAATGTCATAGACCGTGACGATGTTAGGGTGGGAAAGCCTGGCGATCAGACGCCCCTCATTGAGGAAGCGCCGACCGTAGTCCGCGTCGATCATCAGGAGGGGGTTCATTACCTTCAGGGCGACATTGCGTGACAGCGACTCCTGCACCGCCAGATAGACTGTCGCCATCCCACCCGCCCCGAGGACCGATTGGGTCGTGTAGCCCGGGATCTGGGGCAATTGCGCTTGATCTAGCTCCACCTTAGGGCCAATTCCGTCTTTCGCTGCACGATGAACAATAGCGGAACGCGGGTGAACTGGAGACACATCCAGCCCTCAGGCGGACTCATCACGAGGGTGATGGCCACCTGGGTGCCGCCGACATTGGGCCACTCCGACCCGCCGCACCCGCGGGAAGGGGGCGCGGCATGGACCGCTGAGGGCGCCCGTGGCATCAGGTCAGCCAGGCGGGCTAGAAGCGTGACTCGGACACCACACCCACCATGCGGTCGATCTCGTCCAGCTCCTTGCGGATGTCCTGGGATCTCGCCTTGAGATCATCGACCGGTTGCTCCTCCGGGCGCACCGCCCGGATTTCGCCCTGGGCGCCGGCCACTTTCGCCTGGGCCTGATCGAGCTGACGCAGGCGCGCCTGGGCGTCCGCGGTGCGCTGGGCGCTGAGTCGCGCGCGCTCCTGGGCGATGCGGCGCTCCTGGCTCGCCAGTCGGGACTGGGCGCGTGACAGGTCGCCTCTTACCTGGGCCCGCTCGCGCTCCAAGGCCTGGGCCTGGCGCTTGAGCCGCTCGCTGGCATCCAGCTCCGTCTGATAGGCGCCCTCCCGCTCGTCGATGCGGCGCTGGTAGCCACCGCCCGCCAGGCCCACCACACCGCTAACAAAACCGCCCGCGTGGGGGTCGGCGCTGGTGGCGCAGCCGGTGAGCCAGACCAAGGTGCAGAGGCCCAGAAGCAGGGGGCCCCAGCCCGCATGACTGCGGGCCGCGGCTCGCGGATCCGAAGGGTACGCCGTGGGAGGACCGACTCGCTTCATGTCCCAACCCTCAGGCCATCGAGATGGTATCTGCGAGCCCGTCCAAGGTCTCGATCTGCTGATTGAAGGCGTTGATCTCGCTCTGGAGCGGCGCGGTGCTAGTGCCCGGGTTCTGTTCGCGGTAGGCGCGCTCGGCCCCCTCAAACATGGTGGACTTCTCCCGCGCCCCTTTGCTGGCCTGAGCGACCACCGCCTTGTTCTCCGCGACCCGGGCACGGGTAGCCTTGACATCTGCCTCCGTGGCCTGCCCCGCCTTGTAACGCTTCTCCACCGCCGCGAGGCGGCGTTTGTCCTCGGCGATCACCTCCCGGGCACTGGCGATGAGCTGCTCGGTTTCTTTATTGGACTTGCGCACGTCCGTGATCATGGAATCGAGCTGGTCCTCCTTGCTCGAATACTGCTTCTGCTTGTGGGCGATGTAGGCGCCCGCCAGCCCCCCGACGGCGCCACCGATCAGGGCCTTCTTCAGAACATCCTTGGCGTCGTCGCGCTGAATCACCCCCCAGAGGGTCCCGGCACCGGCCCCGATCAGGACGCCTTCCCAGACGGTGCGCTGGAAGGCGCGGCTCTGCTCACGCATGCGCCGCTCCGCGGGGGTCAGGTCGCTGGGCTCGGTGGTCGCCGACTGGGCGCTTGCGCCGGCCCCCGACAACCAGGTGGGGGTCGCCGGGATGCTGAGGCCGCCGACGCTGCCCCCCGTGGTCACACAGCCCCCCGCCAGCAAACCCACGGCGATCGCCGCGGCGGCGGCCACCGCGGTGAACGGCCTGCCCTCATCAGTGTGTGGAATCATCTCAGCTAGTCCTCCGATGGTCGGGATCTGTCGCGTGTCGCACAGCCCAGCTTGGATCATAGGCAACGCGACGGGGAGACGATAGGTGGCGCGGGCACTCGACAGCGGTACCGAGCGCTCATCTTTGCACCGACTCCGGCGGCCGCTATCCTCAGGACAGTCGAAGAGGCTAGCCGCTTTCGCCGCAACCGACCGCGCACACTCATGACACGGATCTTCATCAGCCACTCCAGCAAAGACCTGGGCTTCGTGCGCTCGGTGATTAAACCCCCTCTCGCGGGGCCGCAGATGCAGGCCTTGTGCTCCTCGACCGACATGCTCCTGGCGGCGGACTGGTAAAGACAGATCCGCAACGCCCTCGCCCACGCCGTTTGGCTCCTGGGGAGATGCTGAATCAATGCCATCCTGGAATTAATTCAGCTCGCCCTCCAAGAGGCGCGACTCTTGGAGGGGTCCATTTTCAGGCACTTAGCGTACCTGAAAACGCCGGACCATCCCTGGCCCGGACGGAAAACGCAATAAATCAGCGCTTCCCTGGCCGTGCTCTCTCCGGATGCCCAGCAATCCGCTTGGGCCCACCCCACTGATCGAGATCGGAAACGCCCGCATTCGGGTGCTCTCCATCGCCTAAACCGGCCCTCAGCCACCGGACTGAAGCCGAGGATCGTCTGTCCTGAGCGGCGCCGGTCTCGGCGGCCAACCAGACTCACGCGGGCGGCTAGCGGACAATCCGCCCGACTCGCGTTCAGGGATTCGGCGGCGCCTCGATGCGCCCAAGGTCACCCTGCCAGACGGCCTTGTCAGCCGCCCCGCTGCCTCGGTAGGCGTGCAGATGATCGACAAAGCGCTCGGCGTAGGGGATCAGGTAGGCGTTCTGCTTGAGGCGGAACTCCTCGCTCACCACCTCGAGCCCGCTGGACACCTCCTCCTCGGCGTAGTCCCGACCCACACCGACCACCATGTCCCCGTAGTAGGACAGGCTGTTCGCGAGACCCGCGGCGATCTCCTCGAGCTGAGACTGCCACTTGCCCATCTTCTCCTGGAGCGACTGGCGGGCCTCGTCGATCGCCGACTCCCCGCCTGGCTTGCCAGAGAGCTCCGCCGCGAAGCGATCGAAGCGCCCCTGGGCCAGCGTCATGAGCTGCTCCACCGCCTTGGCCCTTTGCTGGTCCGTGACCACCCGCTTCGCCAGGAAGGCGCCCATGCGCAGCAGGGCGCGCAGGGTGCGGGCACGGGATTCCGCGATGGCCGCCTGGGCACGCTCCATGTCCCGCTGTATCAGCTCCAGACGGGTGCGCAGGGCCTCATCCTGCGATTGACCGGCCAATTGCTGCAGGTCCTTGAGGGCTTGGGCCGCATCACCCGAGGCATCCCCGGTCAGGGCCGGAAGCACGGACCAGGCCTCCTTGATGGCCTCCAGACGCTGGGGGGAGACGATCACGGGGGCCGTGAGCACCAGCCGGAAGCCGAGGCTGTCTAGTGTCTTGGCGCGCCCGGTCGCGGCGTTGAAGTAATTGTGCTCCTGCCGCACGGCGCTGCCGAGCTGCCCCTCGGGCGTGAAGATATCGCCCCCGCGGCTCACGAACCCACCCGCCTGGCCATGGGGACGACCCCGACGGTCCAGGTGGAAGGGAACCAGGGTCATCTCGGCGGCATTGCCGAGGATGTCGTGGAGCCCCAGGGGGTTGGGCTTGAGGAGTCCCACCGGGTGCAGCTCGCCCTCCGCGGAGCGGGTGCTCTCGAACCACGCGTAGAGCGCCAGGTCGCCCTCGGCCATGGGAAACACGGGGGCCAGGAAGTCCGCCTCGTCCACCTTGAGCCCCCCGCGGGCGGCGAACTCCCATTCCTCCTCGGTGGGTAGACGCAGGAAACCGGGCTCCCGGTCCTCTCGGGGCAGGGCATCCGGCGCCTTGGCGAGGAGCCACTCCGTGTAGCGGCGCCCGTAGTCCACCGCGTCAAACCAGCTCAGGTCCGTCACTGGCCGACGGCCGGCCATGGAGGGCTTCGGACAGGACTCCGCGGTGAGGGCGGCGTACTGGTCCCGGGTGGTCTCATACTTCGCGATGTAGTAGCGGCGCGCCGCGGATGCCGGATCGGTGAAGGCCCCGGCCAGGTGGGTCAGACGTCGCCCCTCCTTATAGCCGCGCTCCGCGTCCGCGTGACCGAGCTCCACCGGGCGGTCGTCGAGGAGGTTGCCGGAGGGGATCTCCACCGGGCGGAAGACCATGGCCCCTCCGCAAGCGAGGGGCAGCACCAGGTCATCGGGGGCAGGCTCCGGGTTATAGAGCCGCTCCGGCCAGGCCCCGGGATCGGCCTGCTCCGCGGGAACCGCCTGGCCCGCCCCGAGCGTCAGGGCTAGCACCATCACCGATCTGAGGCACACCCACCTAAACATCCCTCAATCCCTCCGCGGGCTCGATGCGCGCCGCCCGCCAGCCGGCCCAGGCGGCGGAGGCCGAGGCCCCAGCCAGGGTGGCGGCGAAGGCGATCGCCACGTGGGCCGGTAGCAGCCGGCAGATGGACTCCCCCGGTCGCAGGTTCTCGGCGAACCAGCCGTTGAGCGCGACGGCCACCGGCACATAGACGCCCATGGCGGCCAGGGCACCCAGCAGCGCCACCAGCACCGCCTGGGTGACCGGGAACAGGACCAGGCTCAGGGTCGGGAAGCCGATCAGCCGCACGATGGAGAGCTCCCGGTGCTTGCGCTCGACGTTGGCCAGCAGGTTGGCGGCGAGTGAGGCCAGGAACCCCAGGGTGCCAATCAGGGCGATCAGCCAGAACACCCGGGTGAGGTTGCGGTCCAGGGCCTGCATGGCGGCGATCTCCGCCACCTGGGTGCGGACCTCGATACCCTCGGCGGTCAGGGCCGACTCCAGCTCGGCCACCCGGTAGATGCTGGTGGCATAGAGCCGAAAACGGGCATAGGTGCGCGGGCCGTCCGGGGGCGCTGAGCCCTCCCAGCCCAGCCCCGGCACCGCCACCCCGTCCCGGTAGTCCTCGGTGGCGACCAGGAGCTCCAGGGGCACCAGGGCCGCCTCCTCCGCCAAGGTGGCCGGGGCGAGGACCCCGGTGACGGTGAGCTCCCACACCGCGCCCTCGTCCCGACCCTGACGGTGGCGGTCGATGCGCGCCACCAGGCGATCCCCCGGCTTGGCCCCCAGCTTGGCGGCGGCGGGGGCTGACAGCACCAGCTCTGCGACCCCCGCGGGCGGCGCGGCCGAGTCGCCGAGCAGGGGGTCGCCGGGGCCGGTTGGGATCATCTGCAGGGCCCGGACATCGCCACCCGTCGCCGGATTCATAAGCCGGCTCAGGCTCGCCGCGATCCGCCGCGTATTGGGCACCAGGAAGGCCACATCATCACGCGCCGCCACCCGGGCGAACCAGGCCTCGTCGAACTGGCGGCTGCCCACCGCCAGGACCTCCCGGTTGGCGGGCGACTCCACCAGGCGCTGGGCCAAGGTATCCACCAGGCCGAACTTGAGCCCGAACAGGACCAGCAAGGGCGCCAAGACGGCCATCAGGGCCAGGACGAAGCACAGGGAGATGCGCCGCTCGTGGGCAAAGTCCCGATAGGCCAGACGCAGGATCTCGCGGTGGGGGCGCATCGGCTGCTCAGCTCCAGAAGAGGGACCGGGTCGTGGCGCCGTCGCGCTCGATGCGATGCCCGAGGACCTGGATGCCGGGGATCGCCTCGGGTTGCCAGTCGTGGCTCGCGATCACCGCCGTCACCCCGGCCTGGCGCACCAGCTCCAGAAGCAGGTCCAGGATGGCGGCGGCATTGACCGGATCGACCGAGGCCGTCGGCTCGTCGGCCAGCACCACGCTCGGCCGATGGGCCATGGCCCTGGCGATGGCCACCCGTTGGCGCTCCCCCAGCGAGAGCTGACCGGGGGACCTGTCCAACAGGTGGAGGATGCCGAGCCGCTCCGAGAGCCGCTCGATGGCCCCGCCCGGGTCCCGTCCCAGCAGCCGGCAGGACAGAGCGATGTTCTCCCGCGCCGTGAGGAAGGGCAGGAGTCCGCCGGTCTGCAGGACATAGCCGATATTGGCGGCCCGCAGCCGTCCCAGACCGTCCAGGTCACCTCGACCCCAAAGGTGCAGCAGATCCGCCGACCCCTGGTGCTCGGGGCGGAAGTTGAAGGTCTCGGCACCGTCGGGCTTGAGCGCCAGGGCCAGCAGGTCCAGCAGGGTGCTCTTGCCGCAGCCACTGGCACCGCGCAGGACCACCACCTCCCCCGGGCGAATCCGCAGCTCAGGCACCCGCAGCTCGAACCCGCTGCCCTTGGCCTCACGGCGCTTGACCAATGAGCGGCACCAATAGACCGCGGGCGAGGCGGCCATCAGGGCAGCGCGTCCAGGGGGATGGTGGTGACCGACTCGCCCTTGGAGGCCCGCCCGCTGAGGTCGATCCAGCGATCCGTGTCGTCGTGGATACGGCGGTAGAGCCGGATCTTCTCCTCGATCACGTCCAGGACCTCCTGCTGCTCGGCATAGGAGCGCGACAGCCAGCGGGACTCGGTCAGATTCATGACCTGGCTGGTATAGGGCAGGTCGTCGAGCCACTCACCCACCAGGCCCACGTCGGCCAGGCGGCGCACCTCGAGGCTGCTGA
>JBLMWY010000163.1:0-5912 GCA_050257475.1 Bdellovibrio bacteriovorus | reverse complement strand
TCGAAGCCCACCTCCAGGAAGCGGGAGAAGGCGACGCCCACGCCCTTCATCTGACCGATGACATAGGTGATGGAGGCGACGATCAGCGCGATCACCGCCACCAGCCGGGCGGTCTTGGAGTAGTAGCGGTCGCCGATGAACTCCGGCACCGTGAACTTGCCGAACTTGCGCAGATAGGGTGCCAGCAGGAGCGCGAGCAGCACATAGCCGCCGGTCCAGCCCATGAGGTACACGGAGGCGTCGTAGCCCTTGAAGGCGATGAGTCCGGCCATGGAGATGAAGGAGGCGGCGGACATCCAGTCCGCGGCGGTGGCCATGCCGTTGGCGACCGGGTGCACCCCGCCGCCAGCGACGTAGAACTCGCCGGTGGAGGCGGCGCGGGCCCAGAATGCGATGCCGATGTACAGGGCGAAGGAGGCCCCGACGACCAAGTAAGTCCAGAGTTGCAGGGACATGGGGGGCTCCTGTCAGTCTTCGTGTACGTCGAATTTCTTGTCGAGCTGATTCATCGCGATGGCGTACACGAAGATCAGCACCAAAAAGATGTAGATGGAGCCCTGTTGGGCGAACCAGAACCCGAGCTTGTAGCCGCCGAGGCTAATGGCGTTGAGGGGCTCGACCAACAGGATGCCAAAGCCGTAAGAGACCACGAACCAGATGATCAAGAGCACAGTGAGCAGGCTTAGATTCGCCTTCCAATAGGCGGCGCGGTTCTCGGGTGTCATAGGGTGTCGCTCCCTTTAGGGGGGTATTGGGTTTGTTGAAGGGGGATTGGCGGGGCATACACCCGCGCCTGGACTCGTGCCGTGCCCCCCCGAGGTGCTAGGGCGTCGGACTGCGACGGCAAACCCCTTGGCATCTCTTGTTCTCGTGGTCCGCCGGCCTTGGGCGGACCCCCGGCATTGTTAGGTTTGGCGCATTTAGATGTCAACGCTTGCGGCCGGTCCGATCCCTGTGGGTGTCCCAAACCGCCTCGTTCGTCGCCAGGCCCCGAGCCCCTGGGGGCCGAGTGGATCTCGAAAACGGCAAGGCCCGAGGTCGTTGAACGACCCCGGGCCTTGGGGTTAGGGGCGGCGCAGGTCCGGCGCAGGGCCGGACCTGACCGCTCCCGACGACGGCAGGGGTCTTAGTGGGCGGCGGCGCCCTCCGCGCCGACGCCGGTCTCGCAGCGCACCTTCTGGGCCTCGTAAAGGGCCCGCTCGGCCTTGGCCTGCTTGGAGTTGTCCAGGATAGAGAACAGCCAGATGCAGATGAAGGCCACCGGGATCGAGACGATGGCGGGGTTGTCCAGGCCGATCAGGCCCACCGGAACCGCCTTGCCGTCCGCTCCCGTGATGGTGTGGCCGAGCACGTCGCCCCACACCGCCTTGGACAGGATGGTAAGCGTGACCGCGGTGATCAGGCCGGCGAAGCCGCCGATGAAGGCACCGCGGGTGGTCATCCGGCCCCAGAAGATCGAAGCCACCAGCACCGGGAAGTTGGCGCTGGCCGCGATGGCGAAGGCGAGGCCCACCATGAAGGCGACATTCTGGCTTTCGAAGGCGATGCCGAGGACGATGGCCACGATCCCAAGGATGAAGGTCGCGATCTTGGAGACCTTGAGCTCGGTGTTCTCGTTGGCGCGCCCGCGGGCGATGACGCTGGCATAGAGGTCATGGGAGATCGCCGAGGCGCCGGCCAGGGTCAGCCCCGAGACCACCGCCAGGATGGTGGCGAACGCGACCGCCGAGATGAAGCCCAGAAACAGGTTGCCGCCCACCGCTTGGGCCAGGTGGATGGCCACCATGTTGGTCCCGCCGTTGATGCCCTTCACGTCCTTGATGACCCCGTCCACCAGGGTCCCGGCCTTGAAGAACTCGGGGTTCTGGGCCAGCAGCACGATGGCGGCGAAGCCGATGATGAAGGTCAGGATGTAGAAGTAGCCGATGAAGCCGGTGGCATAGAAGACCGACTTGCGGGCCTCCTTGGCGTTCGGGACCGTGAAGAAGCGCATCAGGATGTGGGGTAGCCCGGCGGTGCCGAACATCAGGGCGAGACCCAGCGAGATGGCATTGATCGGGTCCTTCACCAGGGTGCCGGGGCCCATGATCTCAAGGCCCTTGGGATGGGTCGCGACCGCCTGGCGGAACATCTCCTCGGGGGAGAAGCCGAAGGTCGACAGGGCCGCGACCGCCATGAAGGTGGCGCCGGACAGCAGCAAGACGGCCTTGATGATCTGCACCCAGGTGGTCGCCGTCATGCCGCCGAAGATCACGTAGATCATCATGAGCACCCCGACCACGACCACCGCGATCCAATATTCAAGCCCGAACAGCAGCTCGATCAGCTTGCCGGCACCGACCATCTGGGCGATCAGATAAAAGGCGACCACCACCAGGGAGGAGACGGCCGACATGGTGCGGATCGGCGTTTGGCCGAAGCGGTAGGAGGCGACGTCGGCGAAGGTAAACTTGCCCAGATTGCGGATCTGCTCGGCGATCAGGAACATGATCACCGGCCAGCCGACCAGAAAGCCGATGGAGTAGATAAGGCCATCGTATCCGGAGGCGAACACCAAGCCGGAGATACCAAGGAAGGAGGCCGCCGACATGTAGTCGCCAGCGATGGCGAGCCCGTTCTGGAAGCCGGTGATGCCACCTCCCGCCGTGTAGAACTCGGTGGCGGTGCGGGTGCGCTTGGCCGCCCAATAGGTGATGCCAAGGGTCGCGGCCACGAAGATCAGGAACATGACCACGGCCGTGATGTTCAGGGGCTGCTTCTCAACCGCGCCTGAGAGCGCGGGGGCGGCAACCAGCGCGAATGGGATCAACAGGGCGGCCAGGAGGCCCCAAGAGGTGAGACGTCTCATTGCAGATCCTCCCGGATGGCCTTGGTCAGGCGGTCGAACTCACCGTTGGCACGGACCACATAGATGCCGGTGAGGACGAAGGCGGAGAGGATGATGACCACCCCCACCGGGATGCCGATGGTGGTGACGGATCCGGCCGAAAGGGGTACGGCGAGGGTCTTAGGGGAGAAGGCGATCACCAGGATGAATCCATAGTAGATGACCAGCATCAGGATGGTCAGGATCCAGGCGAAACGCTTGCGCTTGGCCACGAGCTCCGCATAGAGCGGATGGCGTTTGATGCGCTCGACCGAGTCGGTTGTCATGGGTTTACCTTGTCGTTCTCGTGATGGGGGGGGAGGCGCTGGGACTGACCCGGGGGGCGCGGCACCTCGTCTGACCGGAGTTTGACCGGCACCCACGCCTGAGGGGCTCACACGCACTGACCGGGGTCCGCCTTTGGGGAGATCTGGTGGACTGGCGCGGAACGCTGAGCCGCGGTCGGCGGCCGTGTCGTCAAGGGGCAGCGAGGCGGCAAGCATTGTGTTGCTGCGCTGCACAATCCGTCAATACGACGGGGGTGCGTTAGCTCAATCTGAAGGATTGGTAAACCGGGTGCCCGGGTCCGTCCCAGTGCCGGCCGAGGTTTCAGGATTTTTGCCAAGCCAGGGTGCCTCTCTTAAACTGGCGACCCGGCCCCGAGAGTCGGCACCTTGCCCCAACCTCCGCGGGGCGCGGAGGCCGGCGCAGCAGGACTAACAGCCATGATGTACGTGAGCACCCGCGGCGGTGTCGAGCCCGTCGGTTTCGCCGCGGCGGTGATGATGGGGTTGGCCACCGACGGTGGCCTGCTGGTCCCGGCCGAGATCCCCAGGGTGGACCCCGCGACCCTGGCTCGCTGGTCGCGCTTGAGCTTCCAGGACCTGGCCCTGGAGGTCATCGAGCCCTTCGTGGGCGACGACATCCCCCGGGACCATCTCCGGGACCTGATTGGGCGCTCCTACGCGGGCTTCACCCACCCCGAGGTCACGCCGCTCGTGCCGGTGGGGGACCGTCGGATCCTGGAGCTCTTCCACGGGCCCACCGCCGCCTTCAAGGACGTGGCCCTGCAGCTCCTGGGCAACCTCTTCGAGTACCTGCTCCGGCGCGACGGTGGGCAGCTCAACATCGTCGGCGCCACCTCGGGCGACACCGGCTCCGCGGCCATCTACGGCGTGCGCGGCAAGGCGCGCATCCACTGCTTCATCCTGCACCCCAAGGGCCGGGTCTCGCCCATCCAGGAGCGGCAGATGACCACGGTGCTGGATGCCAACATCCACAACATCGCCATCCGCGGGACCTTCGACGACGGCCAGCGCATCGTCAAGGCCCTGTTCAACGACCTCGACTTCAAGTCCCAGTACCACCTGGGCGCGGTCAATTCCATCAACTGGGCCCGGATCCTGGCCCAGACGGTTTACTACTTCTACGCGTGGGGCCGCGCGAGCGGGGGTGATCCCGACCAGCGCCTGGGCTTCTCGGTGCCCACCGGAAACTTCGGGGACGTCTTTGCGGGCTATCTGGCCCGGCGCATGGGTCTGCCGATGGGGCCCCTGCTGATCGCCACCAACCGCAACGACATCCTCGCGCGCTTCGTGCACACGGGGGTCTACGCGGCGGGACCCGCGTACCAGACCCTGAGCCCGGCCATGGACATCCAGATCGCCTCCAACTTCGAGCGCTACCTCTACTACCTGCACGACCAGGACCCCGCCCCGGTGCGCGAGCTGCTCGAGGGCATGCAGCGAGTCGGGCGGCTGGCCGTGGACGCCGAGCGGCTCGCGCGGGTCCAGGCCGACTTCCTGGCGCAGGCGGTGTCGGATGGCGAGACCCTGGAGCAGATCCGCGCGACCTTCGCGGAGACCGGCTATATCCTCTGTCCCCACACCGCTGTGGGGGTGCGGGCGGCCCGGGGGGACCCGGCGCTGGTCTGTCTGGCCACCGCCCACCCCGCCAAGTTCGCCGAGGCGGTGCGCGAGGCCATCGGTCGCGAGGCACCCCCGCCCCCGTCCCTGCAGGGGCTCATGGACAAGGAGACCCGCTGCGCCGAGCTCGACGCCAGCGCCGAGGCGGTCGCCGGCCACATCCGCTCGACCCTGGCCCGCACCGAGCCGTGAGCCCGGACCGCCCGCGATGCCCAGACCTTTGATGCAAACGCCCCATGACTGAGTCCACCCCCTCCATCCTGATCCTCGACACGACGCTGCGCGACGGCGAGCAGACCCAGGGGGTGTCCTTCGCCCCGGAGGAGAAGGTCAACATCGCCAAGGTCCTGCTGGAGCTGGTGCGGGTGGACCGCATCGAGGTGGCCTCGGCGCGGGTCTCGGCCGGCGAGCTCGACGCCGTCGCCCACATCATCGACTGGGCGCGCGGCCGAGGCCTGGCGGAGCGGGTGGAGGTGCTGGGTTTCGTGGACGGCGGGCGCAGCATCGACTGGATCGAGCGTGCCGGTGGTCGGGTGCTCAACCTCCTGGCCAAGGGCAGCGAGCGCCACTGCCGCGCCCAGCTCGGCAAGACCCTGGACCAGCACGCCGCCGACGTGGCCGAGACCGTCGCCCAGGCCCGCGCTCGCGGCCTCGGCGTCAACCTCTATCTGGAGGACTGGTCCAACGGCTACCGGGACGCCCCCGACTATGTCTACGGCCTGGTGGAGCGGCTCGCGGACCGGGGGATCGGTCACTTTATGCTGCCCGATACCCTGGGCGTCATGACCCCGGAGGGGGTCTATGCGGCCATGAGCGACATGATCCGCCGCTTCCCCGGGCTCCGATTCGACTTCCACCCCCACAATGACTACGGGCTCGCCACCGCCAACGTGCTGGCCGCCGCCCGGGCCGGGGCCGCCGCCGTGCACTGCACCGTCAACTGCCTGGGCGAGCGCGCCGGCAATGCCTCCTTGGCGGAGGTGGCGGTGAACCTGCGCGACCAGCTCGGCCTCGCCATCGGGATCGACGAGACCCACCTGGTGCGGGTGAGCGAGCTGGTGGAGTACTTCTCGGGCAAGCGCATCGCGGACAACGCCCCCATCGTCGGCGACGACGTCTTC